>NZ_CAXQBR010000029.1 GCF_964222135.1 Euzebya sp. | reverse complement strand
CGACGCTCTTCCGATCTACGAAGGTGACAGACCCCGGGGCGTGCGGCGGCCAGGGGACGAAGGCCTGTCACAAACGTCTCGCCTGGCGCAACGAACCCGACAGACCCCCCGAGGGGAGGCTCGCGCGACAGACCCCCTCCGTCAGCGCAGGGGACGTGGGGGCAGGAGGTCGGTGTCGACGCCGTCGGCCTCCAGCCGGTCGTACACCTCGTCCCGCACAGCCCCCTCGAGCCGTTGGACGTACTCGATCCCCTCGAGGTGGTCGAGCTCGTGCTGGATGACCCGGGCCAGCATCTCGTCGGCCTCCACGACCACGTGACCCCCGCCGGGCAGGTCGGCGACGACGGTGATGGCCTTCGGGCGGACGACATCGGCGGTCGACCCCTCCACCTCGAGGGACAGGCACCCCTCGGCGAAGGTCCACTCCCCCGCCGTCGACACCGCGACCGGGTTGACCCAGACCTGCGGGATCAGCTTCGGGAAGTTCAGCGCGATCACCCGCAGGCCGGCGCCGACCTGGTTGGCCGCCAGCCCGATCCCCGGTGCGGCGTCCATCACGGCGAGCATGTGCTGGGCCAGCTCGGCCACAGCGGGGTCCGCGGGGTCCACCCAGGCGGTCGCGGCGTGGATCACCGGCTCGCCGACCGGCACGACCCCAGGCGCCGCGCGCGGCACCCGCCGGCCGGCATCCGGCACACCCTCGACGACCGCGCGCAGCGCCTCGGCGTCCAGCCAGGCGGACCGGTCGGGCCGGTCGGCGGCGTCGGAGTGCGCACGCCAGGCGTCCGCCGCCGCCCCGATCCCGAAGCGCGTCCCGCAGGTGCACCCGGCCCAGGCGCGCGCCAGCCGCGGACCGGCGTCGAGCAGCCAGACCCGGTTTAGGGGCGCGCACAGCGCACCTCCCCCGCGGCGCGGACACGGCGGGGCGGTCGGCCGGGCACCGGGGCTCGATGCGCCGAGGCGCGGGAGCGGCACGGCGGTCAGGCCCCGAACGTGCGCCCGAGGTGGCGGTTGACGGCGCTGATGATGGCCTTGAGCGAGGCTCGGACGATGTTCGGGTCGATGCCGACGCCCCACAGGACCTGGCTCGACGTGCCGTCCGACGTCGACACCTGGCACTCGACGTACGCGGCCGCGGTCGCGTCGCCGCCCGAGCTCATCGCGTGCTCGACGTAGTCCAGCACCCGCACCTCGACGCCGGTGCTGGCGAGCGCGGTCGTGAACGCGTTGATCGGCCCGTTTCCGGTCCCCTCGATCTCGGTGCGCTGGCCGTCGTCGAACAGCGCGACCCGGAGGGTGTCCTCACCCTCGGAGCTCGACTCCTGGGAGTAGCCGTTGACCTTGAACCTCCCCCAGGGGGCTGTCGACCGCGGCAGGTACTCGTCGGTGAAGATGTCCCACATCGTCGAGGGGGTGACCTCGCCTCCCTCGGTGTCGGTGTGGGCCTGGATCACCTTCGAGAACTCGATCTGCAGCCGCCGGGGAAGGTCCAGGTTGAACTCGTTGCGCATCACGTACGCCACGCCGCCCTTGCCGGACTGGCTGTTGACGCGGATGACCGCCTCGTAGGTGCGGCCCAGGTCCTTCGGGTCGATCGGCAGGTACGGGACGTCCCAGGTCAGGTCGTCGACGGCGACGCCCTTCGCCTCGGCGTCGATCGCCATCGCCTCGAAGCCCTTCTTGATCGCGTCCTGGTGGGAGCCGCTGAACGCGGTGAAGACCAGATCGCCGCCGTAGGGGTGGCGCTCGTGGACGCCCAGCTGGTTGCAGTACTCGACGGTCCTGCGGATGTGGTCGATGTCGCTGAAGTCGATCTGGGGGTCGACGCCCTGGCTGAACAGGTTCATGCCCAGGGTCACCAGGCACACGTTGCCGGTGCGCTCCCCGTTGCCGAACAGGCAGCCCTCGATCCGGTCCGCGCCGGCCATGTAGCCCAGCTCTGCGGCGGCCACGGCGGTGCCCCGGTCGTTGTGGGGGTGCAGGCTCAGCACGACGGCATCGCGCATCGCCAGGTTGCGGCCCATCCACTCGATGGAGTCCGCGTAGACGTTCGGCGTGGCCATCTCGACCGTCGCCGGCAGGTTGATGATCATCTGCCGGTCGGGCGTGGGCTCCATGACCGCCAAGACCTCGTTCGAGATCCGCGCGGCGAAGTCGAGCTCGGTCCCGGTGTAGGACTCGGGGCTGTACTCGTAGGAGACGTCGACCGACGATGCCTCGGCCAGCTTGCGGACCTGGCGCGCCGCACGGACGGCGATGTCGACGATGCCGTCCTGATCGGCGCCGAACACGACCCGGCGCTGGGTGACGGACGTCGAGTTGTAGAAGTGCACGATCGCCCGGTCCGCCCCCTCGATCGCCTCGAAGGTCCGGTCGATCAGCTCGGCACGGCACTGCGTCAGCACCTGGATCGTGACGTCGTCGGGGATGACGTCCTCCTCGATCAGGTGGCGGACGAAGTCGAAGTCGGTCTGGCTGGCCGCCGGGAACCCGACCTCGATCTCCTTGTAGCCCATCGACACCAGCAGGTCGTACATCCGGCGCGTCCGCGCGGTGTTCAGCGGGTCGATCAGCGCCTGATTGCCGTCGCGGAGGTCGACGGCGCACCAGCGGGGGGCCACCTCGATCCGCTTCGTCGGCCAGGTGCGGTCCGGCAGGTCGACGGCGATCAGCTGGTGGTAGGGCGCGTACTTGCCGACGGGCATGCCCGACGGGGTCTGGGTGTTCTCCATGTCCTTCTCGCTTCCTCGTGTCCTCGCTGCGTGGCCGGCGCGCTGGCGGACTCCGCGGCGAGGGACCGGCCTAGAGGCGCCCGCCGCGGCGGAGAAGGAGGAGGAGGGAGAGGTCGCGCATGTCCGTCGGCATGCTACCACCAGGACGGGGTGTTGCGTGGAGCCAGTCCTTGGGTAGAGTCCAAGTCACAGCACATTGGACATCGTCCAAGGTAAACCTCACCTCACCGATATCGACAGGAGGAGGCTCCCGCACATGAGCACCGAGACCAGCACCACCACGTCCATCCCGATCGAGACCAGCCTGTCCCCCGAGGCCGCGCAGGTCGTCGCCGAGAACCTGCAGCCCACGCTGACCGAGCTGATCGACCTCGCCCTGACCGGCAAGCAGCTCCACTGGGCCGTCGTCGGCCCGCGCTTCAAGCCGGTCCACGAGCACCTCGATGAGCTCGTCGACGAGCACCGCGAGTACAGCGACACCGTCGCCGAGTACATGTCCACGGTCGGCATCTGCCCCGACGGCCGGGCAGTCCGGGTCGCCGGCGACCACACGATGGACCCCGTCGACGCGGAGTTCATGGACGACGCCGCCGTCATCGACGCGATGACCGCGCGGATCAAGACCGTCGTGACGAACATCCGCGAGCGCTCCGGACGCGTGGCGGCCGTGGACACCGCGGCAGAGGACCTGCTCATCGAGGTCATCCGCGTCCTCGACAAGCAGCTCTGGATGACCTCCGCGCAGCGGTGACGGGGGACCCCGGACCGCACGTGGACCGGCCTGTGGCCGATGCTCCACGCCACGCCGCCGACCACCGGCTGCGCGACGTGGGGCTGCGCGCCACCCGTCCGCGGGTCACGGTGCTCGACTGGCTCGACGCCAACCCGGGCCACCACCCGGCCGAGACCCTCGTCGACCGCACCGGGCTGTCGAAGGCGACCGTGTACCACGTGCTCGGCCAGCTCTGCGACGCCGGGCTCGTCCTGCCCGCGGAGTCGGGGGCGGGGCGCATGCTGTACGAGACCGGCAGCGACCCCCACCACCACTTCGTCTGCCGGTCCTGCGGCCGCATCATCGACGTCCCGTGCGTCGTCGGCGAGCGGCCGTGCCTGACCGCGGACGTCCCCGGCGCCCACGTCGACGCGGCCGACGTGATCCTCAAGGGCCTCTGCGCGGACTGCGCCTGACCGCGTGCCGGCCGCGAGCGGTCCTAGCGGTGGGCCGATCCGATCGGCACGACCAGCGGCGTCCCGGACACCGGGTCGGGGATGATCCGCGTCGGGAGGCCGAAGACCTCCTCGACCAGCGCCTCGGTGACGACCTGGTCGGGTGGACCCTCCGCCACGATCGCCCCCTCGCGCATCGCGATCAGGTGACTCGCGTAGCGGCACGCCTGGTTGAGGTCGTGCAGCACGATCACGATCGTGCGCCCGTGGGCGACGTTCAGCTCCGCCAGCAGGTCCAGCACCTCGATCTGGTGGGCGAGGTCCAGGTACGTCGTCGGCTCGTCCAGCAGCATGACCGGCGTCTCCTGCGCCAGCGCCATGGCGATCCACACGCGCTGGCGCTGCCCGCCCGACAGCTCGTCGACGGGCCGGTCGGCGAGATCCGCCGTCCCGGTGGCCGTGAGGGCCGCCGTCACGGCGACCTCGTCGTCGGCGCTCCACTGGTTGAACCACGTCTGGTGCGGATGGCGGCCACGCGACACGAGGTCCGCGACGCTGATGCCCTCGGGGGCGGTCGGCGACTGCGGCAGCAGGCCGAGGCGCGTGGCGACCTCCCTGGTCGGCATGCGGTGGATGTCCCGGCCGTCGAGGTGGACCGTCCCCGACACGGGCCGCAGCAGCCGGGCCAGGCCGCGGAGGAGGGTCGACTTGCCGCACGCGTTCGCCCCGACGATCACGGTGACCGCCCCACCCGGGATGGCGACGTCGAGCCCGTCGACGATCAGGCGGTCGTCGTAGCCGAGCCGCAGCCCCGTGGCGCCCAGCGGGCTGCGCGGCTGAGGAGGGGGTGCCACGTGGGTGGAGTGGTCTCGCACGGCGGTCATCCGTCTGATCCGATCCGGTTGGCCCGCGCCAGGAGGGCCAGGAGGTAGGGCGCACCGACCAGCGCGGTCGCGACCCCGACGGGGAGCCCGCCGAGCAGGTGCTGGGCGACGAGGTCGGCACCGAGCACGATGCACGCGCCGACCAGCATCGCCGGCACCATTGCCACCCCGCCGGTCGCGGTCAGCCGTCGTGCGATCGGGCCGGCGCACAGGGCGACGAACCCGATCGGCCCCGCCGCAGCCGTGGCGATCGCGGCCAGGGCGACGGCGAGCGCGATCAGGACCGTCCGGGTCGCCTGCACCCGCACGCCCAGCCCGCGCGCGACCTCGTCGCCCAGCTGGAGCGTCCGCAGACCGCGGCCGTTGGCGAGGGTGAGGGGCACCACCACGGCCAACGCCACGCCGACCTGGACGACGTGATCCCAGCTGCGGCCGTTCAGGCTGCCGGTCAGCCACACCGTCGCCTGCCCCACGTCGGTGATGTCCGCGCGCGTCAGCAGGAACTGGGTGCCGGCGGTCAGCACGGCGGTCAACGCGATCCCGACCAGGACCAGGCGCGTCCCGGTCACGCCGCGTCGCCAGGCGAGCAGGTACATGGCGGTCGCGGTGGCGACGGCGCCCAGCAGCGCACCCGTCGCCACGCCGACCGCCAGCGTCGCGCCGGTCACGATGACCAGCACCGCCCCGAGCGACGCCCCCGCCGTGATGCCGATCAGGTCGGGGCTCGCCAGCACGTTGTGGCTCAGCCGCTGGAAGAGCGACCCGGAGAGCCCGAACGCCGCGCCCACCAGGACACCGGTGAGGGCGCGCGGCAGGCGGAGGGTGCGGACGATGAAGTCGGCGTCCGGGCCGCCCCGACCGAGCGCGGCCGGGAGGACCTGGTCGAGCGCGATGGGGAAGTCGCCGATGGACAGCGCCGCGGCGAGGAGGCCCACGAGGACCAGGGCGAGCCCGGACACGACCACGAGCAGCCGCGGCTCGACGACCGTGCTGAGGGGACCGAGCGACACCGCCCGCCGCCCCCCGGCCAGCGGCGTGATCGCTGGCGCGCTCACCGTGCGCTCCGGGGGCTCACAGGGCCACCAGGCGTCGGCGGCGGACGAGGGCGATGAACAGCGGCGCGCCGATCAGCGCGGTGACGATGCCGACCTGGAGCTCACCGGGCCGCACGACCAGTCGGCCGAGCACGTCCGCGATCAGCAGCAGCACAGGTCCGAGGACGGCGGAGTACACGAGGATCCAGCGGTGGTCCGGTCCGACGATGCCCCGCGCGACGTGCGGGACGACCAGGCCGACGAACCACAGCGGACCGGCGATCGACACCGCCGATCCCACCAGCAGCATCACCGCCGCCACGCCGGCGAGCCGGGCGTGGGCCACGCGCTGCCCGAGCGCGGCGGCCACGTCCTCGCCCAGGCTGAGGGCGTTCATCGTCCGCCCCATGCCGAGCGCCAGCACGACGCCCGCGGCGAGGAACGGCAGGATCCGGACCAGCATGTCCAGGTCGCGGCCGGTCAACGAGCCCACCACCCAGAAGCGGAACTGGTCGAGGGTGCGGACGTCGAGCAGGATCACCGCCGAGGTGACCGCCTGCAGCATGGCCTGCGTCGCCGCCCCGGCCAGCGCCAGCTTGACCGGCGTCGCGCCGCCACGCCCGCGGCTCGCCAGCCCGTAGACCAGCACCGAGGCCCCCAACGCCCCGGTCATCGCGAAGGCCATCCAGCCCACGGCCGAGCCGATGCCGAGGAGGTAGATCGCGAGGACCACCCCCACGGCGGCGCCGGCGTTGACGCCGAGGATCCCCGGGTCGGCGAGGGGGTTGCGGGTGATGCCCTGCATGACGGCGCCGGCCAGCCCGAGGGCCGCGCCGACGGCCAGCCCGATCAGCGTGCGGGGCACCCGGAGGGTCCGGACGATCTGGTGGTCCTGGGAGGCCGGGTCGAAGGCGAGGAAGGACTCCCAGGCCTCCGAGACCGCCATGGGCCGGGCCCCGTAGGCGAGGCTGGCCACCACCACGACGCCCAGCAGGACGAGGATCAGCACGAGGCCCACCGCGCGCACCGCGCCCAGGCGCGCGAGGCCGTCGCGGCGCGACGGCTCGGCGGCTACGGGCGCGGGCGCGGTGTCGACAGACCGGACGTCGACGGTCACGCGCGGCGCGGGGCGGGGGCAGGCATCCCCATCGAAGTTAGGTGAACCATAGTTGGCCGTGCAACCTGCAACCCAGGACCCATGCAACCAAGGACCTAGGCGCTCGGCGTGCCCGTCAGCGCCACCTGAGCGAGCCGGACCGCGGTGGCCGCCAGCAGAGCTGGTCCGCCGACCTGCCAGCCCACCCGGTGGTAGGCGCGGGCGTCGACGTCGAGACCCAGCCCGCGGCACGCCTGCAGC
Source organism: Euzebya sp. (assembly GCF_964222135.1). NCBI lineage: Bacteria > Bacillati > Actinomycetota > Nitriliruptoria > Euzebyales > Euzebyaceae > Euzebya > Euzebya sp. Next base: position 61,278 of record NZ_CAXQBR010000029.1, on the reverse strand, counting down.
CACAGCAGCGCCGCCAACGAGGCCCACAGCGCCAGGACCGGACCGGCGTTGACCCCGAGCAGCATGGCGAACCCGGTGCCGCCGTGGTCGAAGGACACGGCCGGGAGCGCCGCGAGGACCGCCGGCAGGTTGTTCGCCACGACCGACCCGCCCACCCCGCCGACCACGGCCGCCACCTGGCCGAGGAGGTCCGCGTCCACCGCGCGCGGCACGGGCAGGACCGCCGCCACCAGGATCCCGATCGCGAGCACCAGCAGCGCCGCGTCGACGGGGAGCGCCCGCAGCGGGACGTGTCGGGTGCCGACCGCAAGGACCAGCACCCCGACCGCGGCGACCTGCCACGGTGCCACGCCGACCAGCTCACCCGTGCTGAAGCCGATGGCGCAGGCGATCGCGACGACCGCGCCGAGCACCACCTGTCCGCGGTGCTGCGCGTCGCCGGCGTCGGGGATCGGCGCAGGTGCAGGCGGGGGCTGCCCGGCCCACCGCCGGTGGGCGAGGCCGCCGACGACGACGGCCGCCACCGTCGCGGGCCCCAGCTCGCGGAGGAACGCCGACGCGGGCACCTGCGCGGCCCCCACCACGATGAGGTTCGTCAGGTTGGAGGCCGGCAGCGCCGACGAGGCCAGCGAGGCCTGCAGGACCGGGATGACCGCCAGCGCCATGCGGTCCACGCCCGTGCGGTCGGCGATCCGGACGTACAGCGGGGTCAGCAGGACCACCGCGGCGTCGAGGTTCAACAGGGCGGTGGCCACGGCGGCGACCGCCCACGCGCGCCACAGCAGGCCGCGCTGCCCCCGCACCCGCGCGGCCACGGCGTCGAACACCCCGGTGCGGTCGAGCAGCAGCGCCAGGGGGACCGCCGCCACGAGGAAGGCCAGCGCGGGCCACAGAGGACGGGCGGCGTCCACCGCACCGGGCCAGGACACCAGGCCGAGCGCGGCGGCGACGAGCGCACCCGCGACCGGGGCGGCGGAGCGCGGGAGCCGCCACGGCGGTGCGACCATCCCGACCACCGCCACGACGAGCAGCACGCGGCCGAGCACGACCGTCGACATCGGGCGGTGAGGCTACCCGTTCCACGGCTGACGGCCGGACGGCCACCTATCATCGACCTCGGCCGTGTCCTGACCACGGCCGTGGTGTGCCTTTGACCCCGTCGAGGACCATGCCGCCCGTGCTGCAGCGACCCCCGAAGATGCCCTCATGACGCTCGCCCTGACCACCCTCTTCGCCCTGTTGGCCCTCGTGGCCGTGGTCGGGGCCGTCGCACTGGTCGTGTCCGCGCCGTTCCGCGCGTGGATGCGCCCGCACGCGGTCGGCGCGACCGCGGCGATCAGCGGCACGGCGACGGTCGGCAGCCTGTACCTCTCCGAGATCGCCGGCTACGTGCCCTGCGAGCTGTGCTGGTGGCAGCGGATCTTCATGTACTCGACCGCGGTGATCTCCACCACGGCCCTGCTGCGACGTCGCACCGACGCGCTCGCGTACACGCTGCCCCTGGCCCTCTTCGGCGTGGTCACCAGCATCTGGCACGTCATCATCCAGCGGCTGCCGGCAGACACGTCAGCGCAGTTCTGCGACCCGAACAACCCCTGCTCGGCCATCTGGGTCGAGCGGTTCGGCTTCATCACCATCCCGACCATGGCCGGTGCCGGCTTCATCGCCATCATCGCGCTGGCCTGGGCCGCCCGGTCCTCCGCGACGGCGGGCAGCGGTCGCGAGGCCACGAAGGAGGAGCTCGTCCGATGAGCACAGACATGAACCCCGATGAGATGTCCAAGCGGGAGCGCCAGAAGGCCCGACGCCAGGAGCGCCTGGACCGGGAGGCCCAGCAGCAGCGCAAGGCCGGCGCCCAGCGGACCGTCTTCATGGTCCTGGCCGTCCTGGTCGGCGTCGCCCTGGTCGGCGGCATCGGCTACCTGCTGATCCAGGGCAGCGACGCCAGCCTCGGCGTCGAGGCCGCCACGATCGAGGAGGGCCAGACGGCCTTGCCGCCCGCCACCTCCGCGGGGGCTGACGACGCCGCGGTAGGGATGGACGCCCCGGACGCCACCGGGTTCACGCCTGAGGGCGACCCGATCACGATCGGCGCCGAGGGGCAGGCCCAGGCCATCGCGTTCATGGCGCACTGGTGCCCCCACTGCCAGGAGGAGGCGCCGCTGGTCGCCGACTGGGTCGAGGAGGGCCTGGTCGCTGACGGCGTCGAGATCGTCGCGGTGTCGACGTTCCACGACCCGTCCCGCCCGAACTGGCCGCCGGACGAGTGGCTGGAGCGCGAGGGCTGGCCGGGCCAGGTGATCGTCGACTCCGAGGACGCGATCGCCGACGCCTGGGGTCTGCAGGGCACCCCGATGTGGACCTTCGTCAACGCCGAGGGCGAGGTCGTCGCCCGCTACGCGGGCCGGATCGAGCCCGAGCAGTTCGAGCAGGCGACCGCCCTGGCTGCGGGCGAGGAGCCGGCGCCAGCGGAGGAGGGGTAGGCCCCTCCCCCGTCAGGCCTTGACGAGCGTGCCGAGGTAGAGCTCCACGACCTTCGGGTCGTGGAGCAGCTCGTCCCCGGTGCCGGTGTACGCGTCACGTCCCTGGTCGAGGACGTAGCCGCGGTCGCAGATCCGCAGGCACTGCTGGGCGTTCTGCTCGACCATCACGATCGTGACGCCGGCGTCGTTGATCTGCTTCACGCGGTGGAAGACCACGCCCTGGTTGGCCGGTGAGAGGCCGGCAGACGGCTCGTCGAGGAACAGCACGCCGGGGTCCATCATCAGCGCGCGGCCCATCGCGACCATCTGGCGCTCACCGCCCGACAGCGACCCCGCGCGCTGCTTGCGGCGATCGAGCAGCTTGGGGAACAGGCCGGCGACGAACTCGAACCGCTCCGCGAACTGCTTGGGCCGCAGGTAGATCCCCATCTGGAGGTTCTCCTCGATCGTCAGCGAGGGGAACACGTTCTTCGTCTGGGGGACGTAGCCGACGCCCTTGTCGACCAGCTCGTGGGCCGTCAGGCCGGTGATGTCGTCGTCGCGCAGCACGACCCGGCCGCTGCGGATGTCGACGAGCCCGAACATCGCCTTGATCAACGTGGACTTGCCCGCGCCGTTCGGGCCGATGATGCCGACCAGCTCGCCCTCGCGGACGTGGAGGTTGGTGCCGGTCAGGATGTCGACGCCGGGCACGTAGCCCGCGACCACCTCCTCGGCGTACAGGATCGACTCCTCGGGGCTGGGCGGCCGGCCGGCCTCGCTGAGCGCCTCGGCGCCGTGGTGGCCGGCGGCCTCGTCGACGACGCGCTGGCGCTCCGCGGCGATCTGCTGGTCGTGGGTGGGGGCGTCCGGGGTGGGCTGGTCGCTCACGGCGTGTCCTCCGCTGCCTCGATGTCGGCGAGGGACATCTCGCCCTCCCCCTCCGAACCGCCCAGGTAGGCCCGGACGACGGTCTCGTTCGTGCCGATGGATGCCGGCGGGCCCTCGGCGATCACCCGTCCCTCCGCCATCACGACGACCCAGTCGGAGATGTCCATGACGACGTCCATGTCGTGCTCGACGAAGACGACGGTCATGCCGAGCTCGTCCCGCAGGCCCTTCACGTGGCCGAGGAGGGACTGGACCAGCGCCGGGTTGACCCCCGCCATCGGCTCGTCCAGGCACACGAGCTCCGGCTCCACCATCAGCGCCCGGGCCATCTCGAGGAGCTTGCGCTGCCCGCCGGACAGCGTCCCGGCCAGGTCCTCGCGCTTCGCGTCCAGCTTGAAGCGCGCGAGGAGCTCGTCCGCCCGCTCGGTGATCGCCCGCTCCTGGGACCGCCACATCCCCGGGATGATCGCGGGGAGGAACCGCTCACCGGTCTGGCCGGTGCCAGCCAGCCGCATGTTCTCGATGACGCTCATCAGGTTGAGGGACTTCGTCAGCTGGAAGGTCCGGACCATCCCGTACTGGGCGACCTTGTGCGCCGGCACGCCACCCAGGTCGTGGCCGTCGAAGGACCAGGTCCCCTCGTCGGGCCGGTCGAAGCCGGTCATCAGGTTGAAGAAGGTGGTCTTGCCGGCGCCGTTCGGGCCGATCAGCGCGGTGATCAGCCCGCGCTGGATCTCGAGGTGCTCCACGTCGACGGCGGTGAGTCCGCCGAAGCGGCGGGTGACCCCGTCGACGATCAGCACCGGGTCGGGCTTGGGGACCCCCGGCTCGGCCGGCACGTCCGCGAGCGCCGCCCGTGCCGCTGCGGCACGCGACGGTGCGGACGGGTCCGCGACCCGCGACGACGACGTGGGCTCGGTCTCCTCAACGGGCATCGAGCAGCATCTCCTCTCGGTTGCCGAGCAGGCCCTGCGGCCTGAACGCCATGAGCAGCGCGAGCATCAGGCCGACCATGATGAAGCGGATGGGGCCGACCTCGGGCAGGCCGATCACCGCCTCGCTGATCACGCCGCCGGTGATCAGCTCGCGCATGAGCGTCTCGAGGCCGGCGGTCAGGAACAGGAACAGGAACGTGCCGACCACGGGCCCGAGGATCGTGCCGGTCCCTCCCAGGATGATGATGACGTAGGCGAAGAACGTCCGGATGGGGATGTAGGTGTCGGGGTTGACCGCCTGGGTGCCCATGGCGAGGAAGATCCCGCCCAGGGCGCCGAACACGCCGCCGAGGACCAGCGCCTGCATCTTGTAGCTGAACACGTTCTTGCCGAGGGCGCGGGCGGCGTCCTCGTCCTCGCGGATGGACTTGAGCACCCGTCCCCACGGCGAGCGCATGAGCAGCCACGTCCACGCGCACAGCAGCGCCACGAGCCCCCAGCCCAGCACCATCACCCAGAGCTGGCGCTCGGAGAAGTTCAGCTGGCCGAAGTAGCGGCCGTCCGGGATCGGGTTGATCGCGTAGATGTCGCCGGCGAACTGCTGGATGCCGAACACCGAGTTGGTCAGCGCCTGCGCGGAATCCGAGCGGAACACGAACCGCAGGATCTCCCCGGCCGCGATCGTCGTGATCGCGAGGTAGTCCGCCCGCAGGCGGAGGGTCGGGACCCCGAGCAGCAGGGCCAGCACCACGGCCAGGCCGATGCCGACGAGGACGCCGAGGGCGAGGGGCTGCCCGCACGGGCCGATCTGCTCCGCGGCGGTCTGGGTCGCCGCCACGTCGGCGCACGGCCGTGCGGTGATCGCGACGCCGTAGGCGCCGAGCAGCATGAACCCGACCTGCCCGAAGTTCAGCAGGCCGGTGTAGCCGAAGTGGATGTTCAGGCCGATCGCGGCCAGCGCGTAGACGACCGCCTCGAGGCCGATCGCGGCGCGGAGGCCGTCGTACAGGACGTTGGTGAGCTCCATCGCAGTTCTCCCGCTACCCGAAGCGCTCTCGACGGCCGAGCAGGCCCTGTGGCCGGATCAGCAGGACGATGATGAGGATCAGCAGCGCCCACACGAACTTGAGCTGGACGCTGAAGAACGCCGTGGACACCTGGCTCACGATCCCGACGATCAGCGATCCGACCATGGCGCCGTAAGCGGTCCCGATCCCGCCGAGGATGATCCCGGCGAACATCAGCAGCAGCAGGTTGAAGCCCATGTTCTGGTTGACCTGCTCGGTCGACCCCAGCAGGACGCCCCCGAAGGCCGCCAGCCCCCCGCCGAGGAGCCACACGAAGCGGATGACCCGCTCGACGTCGATGCCGGACGACTCCGCCAGGTCGCGGTTGTCCGCGACGGCGCGGAGCGCCTTGCCGATCCGGGTGCGGTTCAGCATCAGCCCGACGCCGACGAGGACCACCAGGGAGATGACGATGATCGCCAGGTCCCGCGGGGGGATGGCGACGCCCGCGAAGCGGATGGCGGACTGGATGTTGTAGTCGGCGAACGGTCGGGTCCCGCCGCCGTAGACGATCAGGATGACGTTCCGGATCACGAACATCAGGCCGATCGAGATCACCAGCATCGAGATCAGGCCGACGCCGCGGCGACGCAGGGGCCGCCACACGGCGGTCTCGAGCGTCGCGCCGCCCAGCGCGCCGACCAGCACCGCGGGGACGACGGCGAGGAGGAGGTGCCAGCGGGGCCCGCCCGCCGAGGCGTTGAAGAAGAACGCCACGACCGCGCCGAGGGTGACCAGCTCGCCGTGGGCGAAGTTGATGAGGCCGGTGGTGCCGAAGATCAGGGACAGGCCGATCGCCGTGATGGCGATGATGGACCCGAGCTTGATGCCGTCGAGGGTCAGCTGGGGGACGCTGCCGAGCTGGTCGGTGAACGAGCGCCCGCGGTCCCCCGCGCCGGCGACCGGCTGTCCCGTGCCGTCCCCCTCCACCAGCGGGAACAGCGCGTTCGCCTGACGGCCCGCCTGGACGGTCTGGGTGCGCTCGGTGACGTCGTCGCGGGGCAGCAGCCCCTCCGGCAGCGTGGCCGGGTCGAGGGCGATGGTGTACTCCCCCGGGCCGGGCAGGTCGATCAGCACCTCGCCGTTGTCGTCGGTCTCGGCCGACCCGACCTCGGCCCCCTCCGCGTCGGTGACCGTGATCGTCACCCCGGCGTGGCGCTCCTGATCCTGACCGGTGCCGCTGAAGACCCGACCCAGGGCCCGCTCGCCCTGCTCGTCCTGGGCCCCCGCGGCGGAGGGCACCAGCAGCGCGGCGGCGAGCACGGCGGTCATCACCACCAGCCAGGCCCAGCGTCCTCTCCTCGACGCGGTGGATCGCACGGTCACTCCTCGATCGGGGGTTGTCACAGGACGGGACTCACAACACCTGGCTCAGGAAGACCTTCAGGCGCTCGCTCTGCGGGTCCTCCATGATCTGCGCGGGCGGGCCGTCCTCGACGACGACGCCCCCGTCCATGAAGATCACGCGGTCGGCGACCTCGCGGGCGAAGCCCATCTCGTGGGTGACGACCATCATCGTCATCCCGCGGGAGGCGAGGTCGCCCATCACGTCGAGCACGCCCTTGACCAGCTCGGGGTCGAGGGCGGAGGTGACCTCGTCGAAGAGCATCACCTCGGGTGCCATCGCGAGCGCTCGGGCGATCGCGACCCGCTGCTGCTGGCCGCCGGACAGCTGCGCCGGCCGGACGTCGGCCTTGTGCGCCAGCTCGACCTCGCGCAACCGGGCGAGGCCGATGTCGTTCGCCTCCGCCTTCGCCATGCGCTTGACCTTGCGGAGGGCGACGGTGACGTTCTGCAGGACCGTCATGTGCGGGAAGAGGTTGAACTGCTGGAAGACCATCCCGACGCGTTGGCGCATCCGGTCGACGTTCACCCCCTCCTCGGTGATGTCGATGCCGTCGAGCAGGACCGCCCCGCCCGTCGGTTCCTCGAGCAGGTTGACGCAGCGCAGCATGGTCGACTTCCCCGACCCGGAGGGTCCGACGACCACGACGACCTCACCGGTCTGGATGGCGAGGTCGATGCCGGTGAGGACCTCGAGGTTCCCGAAGGACTTCCGGAGGTCCCGCAGCTCGACCCGCGGCGTGGCCGTCACGCGCCGCCCCCGATCGCCCCGCCGTGGCCGTGCGTGGCACCGACGTCGACCACGTCGTCGTCGGCGGCGACCGACCGCTCCTCCGCCGACCGGCCCTCGCGGAGGCGCCGGTCGAGGTAGTTGGTCAGCCGCGTCAGCGGGATGGTGAGGACCAGGTAGAAGATGCCGGCCAGCACGACCGGGGAGTAGTTGCCGTACTGCTGCGCCAGGTTCTGGCCGACCCTGAAGAGGTCCCGTCCCTGGAAGAACGACCCCGAGCTGGCGGGCAGCCCGATGATGAAGATCAGCGAGGTGTCCTTCAGCAGGGCGATGTACTCGTTCGTCAGCGGCGGGACGACCCGGCGGATGCCCTGGGGGATCACGATCAGCCGCATCGCCAGCTGGTGGGGCATGCCGAGGCTCCGGGCTGCCTCCATCTGCCCGCCCTCGATCGACTGGATGCCGGCGCGGACGATCTCGCCGATGTAGGCCGTGGCGACGAGGCCGAGGGCGAACGCGGCGTACCAGATCTGGTTGCGGCCGAACGGCCGCAGGCCGGCGAGCGGCAGGGCGAAGCCGACCAGGACGATCGTGATGATGGCCGGGAGGCCGCGGAAGATGTCGATGTAGACGCTCGCCAGCGCCCGGATCAGGAACCGCCGCGAGATCGACATGAGGGCCAGCACCACGCCGAGGACCTGGCCGAGGACGACGGCGACCACCCAGACGATCAGCGTGATCCGCAGCCCCTCGGCCAGGAGGGTGGGGAACGCCTCGGTGAAGAACTCCGGGTTGAACAGCAGCGTGCCCAGGCTGGCCAGCTGGTCGTTGCCGACCACCCAGGTGACGAGCCCGCCCAGGGCGAACACCAGGGCACCGGCGATCCCGGCCAGGCGCCCGGTCTGCGCCCGGCGCATCACGCCGTCGCCGGGAGGGCTGTAGTCGATCCGGGCGGCGTAGGACCTTGCCAGTGCGTTGGCGGCGTACCCGACGACCGGCACGGCGAGACCGGCGATCCCGACGTCGACGACCCACAGCACGACCGGCGCCGCCACGAGGGCGAGCAGGCCGAGGACCAGCGCCGCCGTGGGCGCCGTGTCGCCGGCTTCTGGGGTCGTCCGACCGGTCGTCGGCGGGGTCGCCGCCGGCACCGCGTCGCGAGCGTCGGTGGTGTCCGTCATGGCCTCGCTGTGATCGATGGCCGGTCATGTTCGCACATGTTCTGCCGCGCGGAGGCGAAGTGGCTGCCGGGTGGCCGCAGGATCACGGAGCGCAGAGTCGCAGAACCCAGGGGCCGCGGAACGCGAGCACCCCCCACCGGAGCGGCGGGGGGTGCGTGCGGCTGGGTCAGCTGGCGAACTGCTCGGGGACGTCGCCCTCGAACCACTCGCCGTAGATCTCGGCGTAGGTGCCGTCCGCGATGATCTCCTCGAGCGCGCCGTTGATCGCGGTCACGAGGGCGGTGTTGCCCTCCTGCACGCCGATGCCGTAGAGCTCGCCGGTGTCGACCTCCTCGGCCAGCACCGCGTTGCCCTGCTCGACCTGCTCGCCGACGACGGGCAGGTCGATGAAGACGGCGTCCACCTGGCCGGCGGCCATCGCGGTGAACGCGTCGATGGAGGTGGGGAACTCCTGGATCTGGGCGTCGGTGAAGGTCTCCGACGCGTAGTCCGCGCCGGTGGTTGCCGCCTGGACGGCCAGGACCGTCTCGCTGCCGAGGTCGGCGACACCGGTGATGTCCGAGCCCTCAGGGGTCGCGAGGGCCTGGTTCGCGGCGAAGTACGGCTCGGAGAAGTCGATCGTCTCGTCGCGCTCGTCGGTGATCGTGATGGCGGAGATGATGGCGTCGAACGCCCCGCTCGCGAGCTGGGTGAAGATCGTGTCGAACGGCGTGTTCTGGTACTCCACCTCGACACCGATCCGGCTTGCGATCTCGTCCATCAGGTCGATGTCGAAGCCGACCGGCTCGCCGTCGACGATCGACTCGAACGGCTCGAACGCGATGTCCGACCCGACGACCATCTGCCCCTCGGCGGCCAGACCCAGGTCACCGGAGTCCGCGGCCTCCTCCGCCGACGCCTCGGCCTCCCCGAGCGCGTCCTCGGCCCCGTCGGCGACCTCGTCGACGGCGTCACCGGCCTCGGAGGCGACGTCCTCGATCGCCTCGGTGTCGTCGGTGGCAGCATCACCCCCGTCGTCCGATCCGCAGGCGGCAGCCCCCAGGGCGAGGACGGCCATCAGCGCGACGAGCCAGGTGAAACGTGTGATCTTCACGACGGGAACCCCTTGTCGGTTGGGTGGGCGTTGGATACTACCGTGGTCGTAGGCAGGCGGGACGGGACGTGCGGCGCTCAGGGCGCCTCGTGGTCGGCGATGACCTGCTCGGCGATGATCTTCATGGTCAGCCGCTGCTCCATCGCCGCCTTCTGCAGCCAGCGGAACGCCGCGGGCTCGGTCATGCCCTCGTGCTCCATCAAGAGCCCCTTCGCCCGCTCGACGACCTTGCGGGCCTCGAGCCGGTCGGTCAGGGTCCCGACCTCTGCCTCGAGCCCCTGCAGGTCCTTGAAGCGGCCCGCGGCGATCTCGATGGCGGGCAGCAGGTCGTGCTTCTGGAAGGGCTTGACCAGGTACGCCATCGCCCCGGCGCGGCGCGCCTTCTCGATCAGGTCGCGCTGGCTGAAGGCGGTCAGGATGAGGACCGCCGACAGCCGCTCGTTCGTGATCTGCTCCGCGGCCTGGATGCCGTCCATCACCGGCATCTTGAGGTCGAGGATGCACAGGTCGGGGCGCAGCTCGCGCGCCATGCGGACCGCGGTCGCCCCGTCGCTGACCTCCGCCACCACCTCGAAGCCCTCCTCGACCAGCATCTCCTTGAGGTCGAGGCGGATCAGCGCCTCGTCCTCGGCGATCAGGACGCGGATGGGGGCGGCTGCGGCGTCGGTCATGCGGGGCTTCCTTCCACGTCGGGGCGCTGGGACGGGGGTCAATCTAGCGGTGCGGACGACGGCCTTGAAGTCCGCCGGCCGCCGGCGTCACTCGAGGAGCTGCTCGAGCAGGCGGTCCTGCTCGGCGACGCGCTGCTCGATCGCGCGTCGCACCTCGTCGCGCTCGCGCTGCGCGCGCTGCAGGTCCCGTCTGGCGGTGCGGTGCTCGCGGACGTGCACCGGCGTGTCGCCGACCACCGCCTCGGTCTCCGCATCCGCCTCGACCTGGACGAGGAAGGTGACCTGCTCCTCGAGGACGCTGAGGCGGCCGCGGAGGTCCCCGATCTCCGCGTGCAGCGCGGCCAGACGACGGCGGGTGCGGTCCGCAGACCGGAAGATCATCGCGCCACCTCCCTCGCCGTCGTCCGTCGAGGGGTCACGCTACACGCCGCTCAGGTGGCGTGACCGACCGCCGATGGTGATCATGAGCTGTTCGCGCCGTGACGACGAGGACCAGGACGTGGAGATGGCTCCGAGGATGATGAGGTGATCGACCGCCGCGACGAGCTGCGCCGGCGGATCTACCTGCTGTGCCTCGCGATCGGGCTCCCCGTCCTCGCCGCCTCGTGGATCGTGGAGCAGGGCGACGACCCGGTCATCGCGATCCTCTACCCACCCCACATCGCCGTCCAGCTCGTCGTCGCCATCGGGCTGCTCCGCCGGCGGATGGGGGTGCGGACCGCGGAGCGGGTCGTCCTGGTCGGGGTCGTCGTGACGTACCTGGTCGTGGTGGCCGGCGGGATGATCAGGGCGGCCGACCTCGCCGGGGTCCGCGAGGAGATGTCCGCCGAGTCCCTCCTCGCGATCACGCTGATGATGATGCTCGCGTACGTCGCGTTCGAGACCGACCGGGCGCTGCGGCTGGCCCTCGCGATCGTCGCCGCCTACGTGGGCATCCTGGCCGCCAGGCTGGCACCGGACGCGATCGCGGGTCGGCTGCCGGCCGACGCGGTCGACTTCCTCCCCCCGATCATCGCCCTGGTGGCCGCCGTCGGGTTGCTGCACGTGCTCGCGCAGACCAAGGAGCAGGCCGCGGAGGCGCGCAGCCACGCCGAGACCATGACCGCGCTGGCGCACACCGACGTGCTCACCCAGCTGCCGAACCGGCGCCACCTGCACGCCGAGCTCGAGTCCCAGCTCGCCGAGGCACAGGACGAGGACGCGCCGCTCGCCGTGATCCTGCTCGACATCGACCACTTCAAGCGGATCAACGACTCCCACGGCCACGAGGCCGGGGACGCGGTGCTGCGGGAGGTGGCGCAGGTCCTCGGCACGACCGTGCGGCACACCGACCTGCTGGGCCGGTGGGGCGGGGAGGAGTTCCTCGTGGTCGCGCCGACGACGGCGATGGGCGACGCGGTCGCGCTGGCCGAGCGGTGCCGGATGGCGCTCGCCTCGACGATGTTCCCCGCCGTCGGCCGTGTCACGGCCAGCATGGGCGTGGCGACCCACGAGCCCGGCGACTCCGCGTGGGGGCTGCTGCGCCGTGCGGACGCCGCGCTCTACCTGGCCAAGGGTGGCGGCAGGGACCAAGTCCGGGGCCACGAGGACCGCGACCCCGACGTGGACGTCGACCTGGAGCCCGACCTGACGCCGTGACGGGCGGTCGGCGCCGGGGTGCTGGGTACCCCCGGTGGGATTCGAACCCACACTGGCACGAGTTTGAGTCGTGTGTCTCTGCCGGTTGGACTACAGGGGCGTGTCGGGTCGTCGATCGTACCGCCGGTGGCGGTGTCCGCGCAGGGACGCGGCGTGATGGGGACGCGCGGAGGGTATCCCTCCGGTCATGGGCGCCACGCAGGACATGACCATCGCCGTGACCGGGTCGACCGGGCTGATCGGCCAGCGGGCGGTGGCGGACCTCCACGCGGCCGGGCACCGGGTGGTGCGCGTGGTCCGCGGCGACGCATCGGGGTCCGACATCGCCTGGGATCCCGAGGGGCACCTCGATCCGGCGTCGCTCCGCGGCGTGGACGCGGTCGTGCACCTCGCGGGTGAGCCGATCGCCGGTGGCCGCTGGACCGACGCCCAGCGCGAGCGGATCATGCGCAGCCGTCGATCGGGGACCCGGACGGTCGCCGCGGCGATCGCCGAGGCGGTCGCCGCCGCCGACGGGCCGCAGGTGCTGGTGTGCGCCAGCGGCATCAACCTGTTCGACGACCACGGCGACGAGGTGGTGACCGAGGACACCCCGCCGGGCACCGACTTCCTCGCCGAGGTGGTGCGGGCCTGGGAGGCCGCGGCCGACCCCGCGCGCCAGGCGGGCGTCCGGGTGGCGCACCTGCGGTTCGGCCAGGTCCTGGACCCCGCCGGCGGGTCGCTCGCCCGGATGGTGCCGCTGTTCAAGCTCGGGCTGGGCGGCCGGTTCGGGTCGGGCAGGCAGTGGTGGCCGTGGATCGCCATCGACGACGTCTCCGCCGCGATCCGCTGGGCGATCGAGACCCCCACCGCGGAGGGCGGGTACAACACGACCAGCCCGAACCCGGTCACGAACGCGGAGTTCACCCGTGCGCTGGCGGGGGTCCTCGGCCGGCCGGCGATCATCCCCCTCCCGGCGGTCGGGCCCAGGCTGCTGCTCGGCGAGCTCGCCGACGTCCTGTTGATGACGTCCCTGCGGGCGGTGCCCGCGCGGCTGCAGGCCGAGGGGTTCACCTTCGCCCACCCGGACATCGAGGGCGCGCTCCGACACGTGCTCGACCGCTGAGCCCGCTGGCCGTCGGGCGCGGCCGATCGGGTACGCTGGCTCGTCCGCTCCAGCCCTGGGAGCCCTCGAAGGACCGCCACGCTTGGCCACCCACGCCGCCCGCGCCCGTCGGCGCCTCCGCTCCCCCTCGTCCTTCACCCGGGCTCCGGGTCCCACGCGCCGTCGACCCGGCCTGGGCGACCGCGTCCGCTACGCCTTCGACTCGAGCCTGTCCCGAGGGCCGATCGCCCTGATCGGGTGGCTCGCACTGCTGTCGCTGGTGGTGGTCGTCACCGGTGCGGCGGTGATCGTCCTGCTCGACCTCGCCCCCACCGACGGCGGGCCGCTGTCCGCACCGGAGGCGGCCTGGCAGTCGATGATGCGCGCCCTCGACGCCGGCGGCGTCGGCGCCGACGTCGGCTGGCCGTTCCGGGCGATCATGCTGCTGGTCACGATCGGCGGCCTGTTCATCGTCTCGACCCTGATCGGGGTCCTGACCGCGGGCATCGAGGGGCAGCTCGAGCAGCTCCGCAAGGGCCGGTCGGCGGTGCTCGAGTCCGGCCACACCGTGGTGCTCGGCTGGTCCCCGAAGATCATGACCGTCCTGACCGAGCTGGCGGTCGCCAACGCCAACACGCCCCGACCGCGGGTGGTGGTGCTGGCCGACCGCGACAAGGTCGAGATGGAGGACGAGATCCGCAACCAGGTCGGCGACCGCCTCGGCTCGACGAAGGTGATCTGCCGCTCCGGCAGCCCGCTGTCGGTCGTCGACCTGCAGATCGCCAACATCGAGGAGGCGCGGTCGGTCATCCTGCTGGCCCCCGAGGACGACACGACCGACCGGTTCGTCCTGCGCGCGCTGCTCGCGCTGACCGACCCCTCGGTCCGCACGCCAGGCCGCAACCACGTCGTGGCCACGCTGGTCGAGCCGGCCAGCGCCGAGGTCGCCGACATCATCGCCGGCGACGACGTCCGGGTGCTCGGCGTCGGGGACCTGATCGCCCGGATCACCGCGCAGACCTGCCGCCAGTCCGGGTTGAGCGTCGTCTACGCGGAGCTGCTCGACTTCGACGGCGCGGAGATCTACTTCCACCCCGAGCCGCGCCTCGACGGCCGCACCTACGCCGACGCGCAGCTGGCGTACGAGACGTCGACGGTCATGGGGCTGCGCCGCGCGGACGGGACGATCCTGTTGAACCCGCCAGCGGCGACGGTGCTCGCCGCGGACGACCACGTGATCGCGATCAGCGAGGACGACGACACCGTCAGGCTGGCCGTCGACCCCGTCGCCCCACCGGTCCCCGCCGACGTCCGGGACGCCCCGGAGGCGCCGCCCGCCCCCGAGCACACCCTGGTCCTCGGGTGGAACGCGCGCGGCGGCGTGGTGCTGCGGCAGCTCGACGCGTACGTGTCGCCCGGGTCCACCGTCGACGTGGTCGCCGCCCACCCCGGGCTCGGCGAGGACCTCGCGGAGGTCACCGGCGCCCTGGCCCACACCGCGGTCGTGGCCACCGAGGCGGCGATCACGCGGCGCGCGGTCCTCGAGTCCCTCGCCCTGGAGCGCTACGACCACATCATCCTGCTGGCCGAGGAGGCCGCGGAGTCCCGCGACGAGGCCGACACCGACACGCTGGTCACGCTGTTGCACCTGCGGGACCTCGCCGCGCGCCGGGGCCTGGCCGTGGGGGTGGTCACCGAGGTGCTGGACAGCCGCAACCGCGAGCTCCTCACCACGACGTCGGCGGACGACTTCATCGTGTCCGACCAGCTGATCAGCCTGCTGCTCGCCCAGGTGTCGGAGAACGCCGAGCTTGCCACGGTCTTCACCGCCCTGTTCGACCCCGAGGGGTCCGAGATCTACCTGCGGCCGGCGGACGCCTACGTCGTGCCGGGCCGGGCGACGCCGTTCTCGACCGTCGTGGCGTCCGCGTCCGGACGTGGCGAGACCGCGATCGGCTACCGCCTGGCCGCACTCGCGGGGGACGCGACCGCCCAGCACGGCGTGGTGGTCAACCCGCCGAAGTCCGCGCCGGTCACCCTCGGCCCCGAGGACCGGGTCATCGTCCTGGCCGAGGGCTAGGTCCGGGTCCGGGGTCGGTCCTGCCACGGCTCTCAGATCTGAGCCCTGGGTGCGCCGGCGCAGCTGATCCCCAGATCTGGGATCGCGGTCCGGCGCCGCGCCGCTCAGATCCGAGGGCTGGGTACCCATGCGGAGCTGATCCTCAGATCTGGGATCGCGGTCCGGCGCCCGCTAGGCCCGGGCGGCCTCGCGCACGCCCGCGGCGAGCTGCTCGACGAGCCGCTTGACGCCCTTGGGGCCGTCCTCACCGGCGGCGCGGACCGCGGCGGAGCCGACGATGACGCCGTCGGCGAAACCCGCCACCTCGCGGGCGTGGTCCGCGGTGGACACGCCGATCCCGACGCACACGGGACGGTCGGTCGCCGCGCGGATCCGCTCGACCCGGGGCGCGGCCGCGGCCGACAGCGACTGGCGCACCCCGGTGACCCCGAGGGTGGAGGTGGCGTACACGAACCCCGTGGACGCCTCCGCCACCGCGGCGATGCGCGGGTCGGTCGACGTCGGGGACGCGAGGAACACCGTGTCGAGCCCGGCCTCGGCGGCGATGGCCCGCCACGGACCGCCCTCCGCCGCCGGCAGGTCCGGCAGGATCACGCCGGCCAGCCCCGAGGCGGCTGCGGCGGCGGCGAAGTCCCCCAGCCGGTCGGCGTGGCCGTAGTGCCAAGCGATGTTGTAGTAGGTCATCACCAGCGCCGGCACGTCGATCCCGCCGGTCAGCCGCTCGCACATCGCGAAGTCGTCCTCCGGCGTGTACCCCGCGTCGAGGGCGACCTGGTTGGCCGCCTGGATCGCCGGCCCGTCCATCAGCGGGTCGGAGTACGGGAACCCGATCTCGAGGACGTCGGCACCTCCCTCGACGGCGGCCTCCAGGCACTCCTGGGAGGTCTCCATGTCCGGGTAGCCGGCCGGGAGGTAGATGATCAGCGCCGCGCGTCCGGTGTCGTTGACGGCGCGGATGTGCTCGGCGACGGTCACCGCTCCCCCTCCCCCGCGGCGGTCATCTCGAGGATCCGCGCGACCTCGTCGACGTCCTTGTCCCCACGGCCGGACAGGTTGATGACCACCACGCCGTCGGAACCGAGGTCGCGGGCCAGGCGGAGGGCCGGGATCACCGCGTGGGAGGGTTCGAGCGCCGGGATGATCCCCTCCAGCTCGCACACGAGGCGGAACCCGTCCAACGCCTCGTCGTCGGTGGCGGACAGGTACTCCGCACGGCCCGTGTCGGCGAGCCAGGCGTGCTCGGCACCGATGCCCGGGTAGTCCAGGCCGGCCGAGATCGAGTGGGTCGGCACCACCTGGCCGTAGTCGTCCTGCAGCACGATCGTGCGCGCGCCGTGGAGGATCCCCTCGCTGCCACCGCCGATGGTGGCGGCGTGGCGGCCGCTCGAGATCCCGGACCCTGCGGCCTCGACGCCGACCAGCCGGACGTCGACGTCGCCGATGAACTCGTAGAACGCGCCCATCGCGTTCGAGCCGCCGCCGACGCAGGCCACGACGGCGTCCGGCAACCGCCCCTCCACGTCGTGGAGCTGGCCCTTGATCTCCTGGCCGATCACCTTGACGAAGTCCCGCACCATCGTCGGGAACGGGTGGGGGCCCATGACCGAGCCGATGAGGTAGTGGGTGTCCTCGACGTTGGTCACCCAGTCGCGCATCGCCTCGTTGATCGCGTCCTTCAGGGTGCGGGTGCCCGACGTCACCGGGATGACCTCGGCCCCCATGAGCTGCATGCGGACCACGTTGAGGCGCTGGCGGCGCGTGTCCTCCTCGCCCATGTACACCACGCAGTCCATGCCGAGCAGCGCGGCGATCGTCGCGGTGGCCACCCCGTGCTGCCCGGCGCCGGTCTCGGCGATCAGCCGCGGCTTGCCCATCCGCTTCGCCAGCAGGCCCTGCCCGAGGACGTTGCACAGCTTGTGGCTGCCGGTGTGGGCCAGGTCCTCGCGCTTGAGGTAGATCGTCGCGCCGCCGGCGTGCTCGGTCAGCCGGTCCGCGCGGTACAGGGGCGTCGGCCGGCCGCCGTAGGTCCGGCGGAGCTCCTCCATCTCGTCGAGGAACGCCTGGTCGGCCATGGCCTCGACGTAGGCCGCCTCGAGCTCGTCGAGGGCGCCCATCAGGGCCTCGGGGCCGTACTGGCCGCCGAACCGCCCGAACTGCGTCAGGCCGGCGGCGTCATCGAGGGTCGTCATGGCTCGGTGGGTCCTTGCTCGGGTGCGGCGCCCACCGTACGCGGTGGCCAGGCGGGGTGTGTCGGGCTGAGGTGGTCAGTGGCCGGTCAGGGCCCGGACGGCGGCCTCGGGGTCCGCGGCGGTCGCGACGTGCTCGCCGACCAGGACCGCGTCGGCGCCGACGGCCGCGTACTCGCCGACGTCGGCAGGGCCGGCGACGCCGCTCTCGGCGACCAGCAGCGCCCCGTCGGGCAGGTCGACGGCAGCCCGGACGCGGGCGACGTGGGCGCGGTCGACGGTGAGGGTCGTGAGGTCGCGGGCGTTGACGCCGAGCACCAGGCGCCGGCCGGTCTCGGCCCGGTCGTGGGCGGTGGCGGCGCGGGCGACCTCGTCGGCGGTGTGGGCCTCGACGAGGCAGTCCAGGTCCGCCTCGGCCGCGACGCCCATCAGCTCGACGAGCGCGTCGTCGTCGAGCGCCGCGACGATCAGCAGCACCGCCGCCGCGCCGGCCGCCCTCGCCTGCCAGACCTGGTAGGGGTCGACGGTGAAGTCCTTGCGCAGGACCGGCAGCGCGACGGTCGCGGTGACGGCGCGCAGGTCGTCGAGGGATCCCTCGAAGTGGACCGGTTCGGTGAGGACGCTGATGGCCGCGGCACCGCCGGCGGCGTACGCGCTCGCGAGGCGCGCCGGATCGGGGATCTCCGCCATGTGCCCGCGGGAGGGGCTGGCCCGCTTCACCTCGCAGATCAGCTGGACGCCGGGTGCGGCGAGACCGGTGGCGAACCCGGGCGGTGGCGGGACCTCGCGGGCGCGGGCGATCAGCTCGTCGAGGGGCTCGCGGGCGGCGTCGGCGGCCACACGGTCGTGCGCCTCGTCGCAGACCCGGTGGAGGAAGCTCGCGCTCACAGCCCGGCCTGTCCGACGACCACTCGCACGCTCATCGGGCCACCACCGCGTCGGGGTCGACGACGTCGTGGGCCCCTACGACATCGAGGAGGACGCCCTCGCGGAGCCCCCAGTCGCACAGCGTGATCGCCGCCAGGCCGAAGGCCTCCATGGCCGCCAGGACGGCCACGCCGGCGCCGGGCAGCAGGTCGGCGCGCTTCGGGGACACGCCGGGCAGGTCCATCCGCTCGTGGACGTCGACGCTGCACAGCCGCGAGTAGGCGACCTCGAGCTGCTCGCGGCTGACCATCAGGCCCCGCACCTTCGCGGGCGCCGAGCCCCCGGCGAGGATCAGCCCCAGCCGGCCGAGGTCGCGGATCGTCCCGGCGGTGCCGATCGCCGTCAGGGGTGCCGACGGGTCGCTCCGGTGCGTCAGGATGCGTTCCGCGGCGGGGACCAGCAGGTCCATGGCGTGGCTGTGGAGGGCGGCCTGCTCCACCAGCCGGGGCGGGTCGGAGACCCGGTCGACGAGGACCGCACCGCCGAGCGGGAGGGACGCGCCCGCGTCCATGCCGGCCGTGCCGCCGAGGGCGATCTCGAGCGACCCGCCGCCGAGGTCGAGGCCGAGCACCTGCGCCTCCGGGGCGAGGTTCAGTGCGGACGCCATCCCCTTCAGGCTCAGCATCCCCTCGTCCAGGCCGTCCAGCAGCTGGATCGGGGTGCCGTGCGCGGCGGCCATCTCGGCGATGAAGTCGGCACCGTCCTCGGCGGCGCGGAGCGCCTCGGTCCCGACCGCGACGATGCGGTCCGCACCCTCGCCGTCGGCGATGCGGACCAGCTCGTCGAACGCGTCGACGGCGCGCTGGTACGCCTCCGCGCCGAGCTTCCCCGTCCGGGCGACCGGCTCACCGAGCCGGATGGTCAGCTTGCGGGTCCGCACCCGCTTGATCCGACCCCGCGGTCGGGTGTCGGCCACCAGCAGGTGGAAGGAGTTCGAACCCAGGTCGAGGGCAGCCAGCCGGGTCACGCCCCCTCGCCCCCCGCACGGTCCTCGTCGGCCACGGCCAGGTCCCACTCGTCGTCGTCGGTCACCTCTGCGCGCACCCCCTCGACGGTATAGGCCGAGGGGGCCTCGTCGCGACCGGCCTCGTCGCGACCCACCGCCGACCGGGCCGCATGGGTCGGCGCGCGCCACGCGACCGCCGTCGCGACCACCACGACGGCCGCGGCCAGGCCGAAGGCACCGATGGCCGCCGAGCGGACGACCGGCGCGTCAGCCCCCTCCCCCGCCGGGTGCGGTGTGGTCCCGGACTGGGCGACCGCGACGGCTGCCAGGACGCCCACGGCCAGCGCTGCCGCCGACGCGATGCCGAGCGCGGCCCGCCGCCCGGCGGGACCCGCCGTCCGCTCGGCCAGCCCGGCCGCGGCCAGCGGCAACGAGGTGGCCAGCGCGACCACGGCGGCGGGGACGCTCGCAGGCGCCGCGGTCGCGCCGGCGGTCTCGGCCACCGTCGGCGGGAGCTCGGCGCCCTCGACCTCCACCGCAGGCGCCTCGGCGCTGAGCCACGTCGCCGTCGCCGTGCCCAGCATGGCCAGCCCGGCGATGACGACCGCGATGGCCAAGGTGCCCGGCCTCATCCGTCGTCCCGCGCCCACGCCTCCGCCGCGCGGACGGCCGACAGCAGGGCCATGGCCTTGTTGCGGGTCTCCTCGTGCTCGGTGCGCGGGACGCTGTCGGCGACGACGCCGGCGCCCGCCTGCACGTACGCCTTGCCGCCGTGGAACACGAGGGTCCTGATGGCGATGCACAGGTCGGCGTTGCCGGCCGTGTCGAGGTAGCCGATGCCCCCGCCGTAGATGCCGCGCCGGGTCGGCTCGAGGTCGTCGATGATCTCCATCGCCCGGACCTTCGGCGCGCCGGACAGCGTGCCCGCGGGGAACGTCGCCCGGATGACGTCGACCGGGCCCATGCCCTCGCGGACGCGGCCGCTGACGCGGCTGATGATGTGCATGATGTGGCTGTAGCGCACGACCGACATCAGGTCGTCGACGGTGACCGACCCGATCTCGGAGATCCGCCCCAGGTCGTTGCGGGCCAGGTCGACGAGCATCACGTGCTCGGCGCGCTCCTTCTCGTCGGCCAGCAGGTCGCGTTCGAGGGCCAGATCCTCCGCCTCGGTGGCGCCACGCGGTCGCGATCCGGCGATGGGCCAGATCTCCGCGGTGCCGTCGCGCACGGTCACCAGCGCCTCCGGCGACGACCCGACGATCTGGATGTCGCCGTAGTCGAAGCAGTACATGTACGGCGAGGGGTTGATGACGCGCAGGACCCGGTGGACCGCGAGGGGGTCCACGTCGGTGGTGACGCTGAAGCGCTGCGAGGGGACGACCTGGAACGCGTCGCCGGCGCGGATGTGGGACTTGGCGGCCTCGACGGCGGCCTCGTAGTCCGCCGGCGCCATGTTCGCCTCGGCGTCCTCGACCCGGGTGGGGCGGGGCGGCGGGATGACCGGGGCGGCGACGGGGGCGGCGAGGGAGGCGACGAGGGCCTGGCTCGCGTCGACCGCCTGCTGGTAGGCCGACTCGGGGCGGTCGCCGGGGAGCGTGTTCGTCACGACGACGAGGCGCTGGCGCAGGTGGTCGAAGGCCACCAGCTGACCCGGCAGGACCAGGCGGGCGTCGTCCAGCCCCAGGTCGTCGACGGTGTCGTCGGGCAGGTCCTCGATGAACCGGACGACGTCCCAGCCGAGGTAGCCGACGAGGCCGGCGTACAGCGGCGGGAGGCCGTCGAGCTCAGGTGCGGTCAGCCAGCCGAGGAGCGCCTCCGCGGTGGCCAGCGGGTCACCGGTGGCCGCGGCGTCGGAGACGGCTGGGGGTACGTCGCCGGTCACGGTGACCGCGCCGGCCCGGGCGCGCAGCTCGATCAGCGGCGACAGGCCGATGAAGGAGTACCGACCCCACCGCTCACCGTGCTCGACGGACTCGAGCAGGAAGGACCCGGGTGCGCGCAGACGGCCGAAGACGCTGACGGGGGTGGAGAGGTCGGCCAGCACCTCCCGGACGACGGGCACCAGCACGTGGTCGGCCGCCAGCTCGCGGTAGGTGGCCAGATCGGGCGTGTGGGTGCTCACGAGCGGGGCTGGACGTCGACCAGCGGGGTGAAGCACGTCCGCGCGCCGGTGTGGCAGGCGACCCCGTCGGGACCCTGGTCGACCTCGATCAGCAGGACGTCGCCGTCGCAGTCGAGGTGGATCGACCTGACGTCCTGGGTGTTGCCGGACGTCGCGCCCTTGTGCCAGCGCTCGCCGCGGGAGCGGGACCAGAAGACCGTCTGGCCGAGCGCGATCGTCTCGGCCAGGGTCTCGGGGGTCATCCACGCCATCATCAGCACCTCCCCGCTGTCGTGCTGCTGCACGATCGCGGGGATGAGCCCCTCGTCGGTGAGGGTCAGGCGGGCGGCCAGGGTCTCGGCGTCCATCGGCGGCGATCGTAGGCGGTGGCCGCCGGGGTGTCCGATGGGGTGTCCGACGAGGTGTCCGACGACGGGTGTGGGCGGTGGCCCACCGGTGCGGGTCAGCCCGCGCGGGCGATCGCGCTCGCGAGGGAACCGGCGTCGACCCCGCCGACGATCCGGTCGACGACCTGGCCGGAGGCGTCCAGCACCACCGTCGTGGGCAACCCCACCTGGCCGAGCGCCGCGGCGGCTCCGCCGTCCACCACCGTGGGGAAGGGCAGGTCGTAGCGGTCGACGAAGGCCTGTGCCGTCTCGGGCCGGTCGTCGACCAGCACGCCCAGCACGGTCGCCCGGTCCCCGAGGGCCCTGGCCGCCCTGGCGAGCGCGGGGGCCTCGGCGTGGCACGGCGGGCACCACGACGCCCACAGGTTGACCACGACGGGCCGGTCGCTCCCGGCGAGGTGGCCCTCGAGCTCGTCGGCTCCCCACACCGGGGGGTCCGCCGGGCCCCCGTCGGCGACCAGCGCCCCCTCGAGCGACGGGTCCACCGCGCCGGACGGGACGGTCGCCGGTGCGGCCCCGGTCAGGGTGCCGACGACGAGGGTGAGCGCCACCACGCCGGCGACCGCGCCGCCGCGGGTCAGGGCCGTGCGGGACGGGCGTCGGGTCGCCGCGACCGCGGCGATCAGCGCCACCAGACCCATCAGCACGTCGAGGTCGCGGTCGACGGTGGCCAGCGACGGCCGGAGCGCGTCCCCGACGAGGTCCACGGCCGCGAGCGAGGCGACCAGCCACGCGCCCAGCCCCGCCGGGTCGCGACGGTGCCGGCGGCGGGCGACGGCCAGCAGCGCGGCGAGGACCACGGCCTCGAGCAGGCCAACCGGGACCGCGGTCGACGGATGACCCGGCCAGGGCAGACCGAGCGGGACCGGGGCGGAGATCCCCACCACCTCGTCCCGGACGACGGCGGACGCGGCCCACGCCACCACGCCCGCCCACGTCGCGACGACCGCCGTCGTGGCGACCGCCGGGTCCTCGGCGCGCCGCAGCCGCCGCGCACCCACGGCCAAGGCGACCAGCAGCGCGACGGGGAACGACATGCCGGCCGTGACCGTCAGCCAGGCGGTCGGGGGCGGGATCGTGCCGGTCAGCAGCGCGTCCCGCACCAGCACCGCCGCGCGCGCGGCCACGAGCGCGGGCAGCCCGACCGCGGCCACCAGGTCGGCGACCGGGCCCACGGCCCCACCGCGGCGGTGCGCGACCACCGCGCCGACGGCGACCGCCACCACGACGGACGCGACGAGCTCCCAGGGGATGACCACGGCGTGGCGGGCGCTCAGGCGGCCGCGCGCCCCTCGGCCAGCCCGGCGGCCTCTGCCAGCAGTGCGTAGCTGCGCCGGTGGGCCTCGGGGTCCCACACGTGGCCGGCGATCATCAGCTCGTCCGCGGCGGTGCGCTCGCGGACGGCCCGCAGCCCGGCGATGACCTGATCGGGGTCCCCGACGACCCACGAGGCCATCACGGCGTCGGCGGCGGCCCGCTCGTGGTCGGCCCACTCGTGGGCCTCGGCCTCCTCGACGCTGGGGAGGGGTCGGAGGTCGCCGTTGCGCAGCCGGACCATGGACAGCGCACCGGAGAGCGCCATCCGGCGGGCCTCGGCCTCGGTGTCGGCGCAGATCGTCGACACCGCGACCATCGCGTAGGGCGTGGAGAGGTCGGCGGACGGCTGGAACCGCTCGCGGTACAGCGCCAGCGCCTCGTCCACGTGGGTCGGGGCGAAGTGGTACGCGAACGCGAAGCGCTGCCCCAGCAGAGCCGCGACCTGGGCGGAGAACGTGGAGGAGCCGAGCAGCCAGACCGGCGGCCGCAGGCCGGCGCCGGGGACGGACTGCATCCCCTCGAGGTGGTGCCCGCGCGGGAAGTCCCCGTCGAAGAACGCCATCAGCTCCTGCACCTCGGCGACGAAGTTCTCGCCCTGCGGCGCCTGGTGGTCACGGCGCAGCGCCCACGCGGTGCGCGGGTCCGTGCCGGGCGCCCGCCCGAGGCCCAGGTCGATCCGGCCCGGGTGGAAGGCCTCGAGCGTGGCGAACCGCTCGGCGACGACCAGGGGCGCGTGGTTGGGCAGCATGATCCCGCCGGCGCCCACGCGGATCGTCGACGTGGCCTGCGCGAGGTGGGCCATCACGACGTCGGTGGCCGAGGAGGCGACGGCGGGCATGCCGTGGTGCTCGGCCACCCAGATGCGGCCGTAGCCCAACCCCTCCACGTGTCGGGCGAGGGTGACGGAGCGCTGCAGGGCCTCCCGCTCGCTCGAGCCGCTGGCCACGGTGGCCAGGTCGAGCACGCTGAGGGGGACGCCGAGGACGGTGGAGGGTGCGGTCATGGCTTCGTCGAACGCGGACGGACCGGCGGGTGTTCCGAGTGGCGACGTCGCGCCCCCTCCCCCGGATGGATTCGACACCGTCGGTGGATGGAATCCACACCGTCGGCCGCCGGAAGGGGTCCACTCACCCCACGGTGGTGCTCAGCGGTCAACTCTGACCACATGCGGGAGAGGGTTTGGGTCACGGAGATGTCGATTCCATCCCCCGTGACCCCCTGGAGATGTCGATTCCATCCGGTCCATCGGGGTTCAGCGGCGGACCGGGAGGCCAGCGGCGGCCATCCCCGCCTTGACCTCGCCGACGCTCAGCTCGCCGAAGTGGAAGATCGAGGCGGCGAGCACGGCCGAGGCGCGGCCGAGGGTGACCCCCTCGACCATGTGCTCGATCGTGCCCGCGCCCCCCGACGCGATCACCGGGACGGGCACGGCGGCGTCGACGGCGGCGAGCATCTCGACGTCGAAGCCCCGCTTCGAGCCGTCGCGGTCCATCGAGGTGAGGAGGATCTCACCCGCCCCACGGCGTGCGCACTCGGCGGCCCAGTCGACCGCGTCGATGCCGGTCGGTCGCCGCCCGCCGTGGGTGAACACCTCCCACCCCGCCGCCGGGTCGTCCGCGTCCCGGCGACGGGCGTCGATGGCGCTGACCACGCACTGGCTGCCGAACGCGTCGGCGATCTCGCTCAGCACCTCGGGGCGGGCGATCGCGGCGGAGTTGACCGACGTCTTGTCGGCCCCGGCCCGCAGGAGCCGGCGGGCGTCGGCGACGCTGCGGACCCCTCCCCCGACGGTGAGGGGGATGAAGACCTGCTCGGCGGTGACCCGCACGACGTCGTAGATCGTGTCGCGGTCGTCCGACGACGCGGTGATGTCGAGGAAGACCAGCTCGTCCGCGCCCTCGGCGTCGTAGAGCCGCGCCAGCTCGACGGGGTCGCCGGCGTCGCGGAGGTCGACGAACTGCACGCCCTTCACGACCCGTCCCGCGTCGACGTCCAGGCAGGGGATGACGCGGACGGCGAGCCCGTCGTCAGCCACCCGTGGCCGCCAGGGCCTCGGACAACGTGAACGCCCCCGCGTAGAGGGCCTTGCCGACGATCGCGGCGTCGACCCGCTCGTGGCAGCCGGCCAACGTCCGGAGGTCGTCGAGGGACGACACCCCGCCGCTGGCCGTCACCGCCGCGGTGGTGGCGTCGGCCACCTCGCGGAGCCGCTCGACGTTCGGGCCGCTCAGCATCCCGTCGCGGGCGATGTCGGTGAACACGAACCGGGCGACGCCCATGTCGGTGAACAGCGCGAGCGCGTCGAACAGGTCGCCGGACTCGCTGGTCCAGCCGCGGGCCTTGAGGGTCCGCCCCTCGGCGTCCAGGCCGACGGCGACCTTGTCCCCGTGGGCGTCCAGCGCGGCCTGGACGAAGTCGGGCGCCTCGAGCGCCATCGTGCCGATCACCACCCGGGAGGCGCCGAACCCGATGGCGGCGTCGAGGTCCTCGATCGTGCGGATCCCGCCGCTCGCCTGCACCTGCACGCCGGTGGCGTCGACGATGTCGGCGACGATGTGGCGGTTGCGGGGCTCACCGGTGAACGCCGCGTCGAGGTCGACGACGTGGAGCCACTCCGCGCCGGCGTCGGCGAAGCGCTGCGCCGCGGCGACGGGGTCGGCGTCGTACACGGTCTCTGCGTCGGCGCGGCCCTGGGTCAGCCGGACGGCGCGGCCGTCCTTGATGTCGACGGCCGGGAAGAGCGTCAGGGTCATGGCGCGGAACGGTAGCGGCGCCGCCCGACGTCAGCCCAACCCGGCCGCGACCTCGTCGCGGAGGTTCTCGAGCAGGCGGCGGCCGACGTCGCCGGACTTCTCGGGGTGGAACTGGGTGGCGACGACGCTGCCCTCGCGGGCGATCGCGGGGATGGCCAGGCCGTAGCGCGACTCGGCGATGACGTGGGCGTGCGCGCGGGGGTCGGCGTAGTAGGAGTGCACGTAGTAGACCCGCTCGCCCGCGACGCCGTCGAGCAGTGGGTCGTCGGTCGTGGGCACCACCACGTTCCAGCCCATGTGCGGCACCCGCTGGGCCGTGCCGTCCGGGGCGCTGGCGGGGATCCGGCGGACCCAACCGGGCAGGAACCCGAACCCCGGCACCTGCGCGTCCTCGTCGGAGCCCTCGTACATGATCTGCATGCCCACGCAGACGCCGAGGACGGCGCGGCCCTCGGCCACCCGGTCGCGGATGAGGGGCGCGAACCCGGCGGCGTCGAACTGGCGGACGCACTGGCCGAAGTGCCCGACGCCGGGGACGACCACGAGGTCGGCGTCGGCGGCGACGCGCGCGTCGTCGGTCACGAACGCGTCGAAGCCCGCCCGCTGCAGGGACTTCTCGGCGCTGCGGAGGTTGCCCGCCTCGTAGTCGAGCACGGCCGCGGACGGCGCCCGCCCCTCCCCAGGCCCCTCCACGACCCCGGGATCGCGCCGATCCTCGGCGTCAGCCGAGGGAGGCCCCGATCGCGCCGACGGTCGCCGCCCGCCGCTCACTGCAGGGAGCCCTTCGTCGAGGGGACCGCCGTGCCGGGGGCGGTGACCGCGACGGCGCGGCGCAGCGCGACGGCGAAGGACTTGAACACCGACTCGAAGACGTGGTGGGTGTTGCCGCCCTCGAGCAGCGTGACGTGCAGGGTCATGCGGCTGTTGGCGATCACCGACTCGAAGAAGTGCTTGACCAGCGACGTCTCGAACGTGCCGATCACGTCGAGGGCGACCGGGACGTCCCAGACCAGGTACGGCCGGCCGGCGAGGTCGACGGCGGTGCGGGTGAGGCACTCGTCGATGGGGACCGTGGCGTCACCGAACCGCTCGACGCCGGCGCGGTCGCCCCACGCCTCCGCGAGGGCCTGGCCGAGGGCGATGCCGACGTCCTCGACGGTGTGGTGGTCGTCGATCTCGGTGTCCCCGTCGGCGTGGACGGTCAGGTCGAGCCGTCCGTGTCGGCCCAGCTGGTCCAGCATGTGGTCGAAGAAGGGGACGCCGGTGGCGATGTCGGTCGTGCCGGTCCCGTCGAGGTCGACCTCGACGGTGATCGTCGTCTCCTTCGTCGTGTGGTCGATGCGGGCGGCGCGGGTCATCACAGGCACTCCTGCAGGGCGGTGAGGAAGCGGTCGTTCTCCTCGGGCGTGCCCACGCTGACGCGGAGGCAGCCCTCCAGCCGGGGCTTGGTCGAGAAGTCGCGGACCAGGATGCCCGCCTCCAGCAACCGCGCGAAGACCCCCCGCGCGTCGGGCACGCGGAACAGCAGGAAGTTGCCGGCCGACTCCCACACCGTGACCGGCGCCAGGGACGACAGGGCCTCGTGCAGCCGCTGGCGCTCGTCGACGAGCACGGCGATGTGGGCGGTCACCTCGTCGGCCAGGTCGAGGGCGACCAGCCCGGCGGTCTGGGTGATCGTGTCCAGGTGGTAGGGCAGCCGGACCTTCAGCAGGTCGGCCACCACCCAGTCGTGGGCGAGCAGGTAGCCCAGCCGCAACCCGGCCATGCGCCAGGCCTTCGAGAAGGTCCGCACCACGACGAGCCGGTCGAGGGAGTCGAGCAGCGCACGTCCCTGCCCGGGGTCGTCGGACAGCTCGACGTAGGCCTCGTCGAGCACCACCAGCCCCTCCGAGGCGTCGTGCAGCGCCCGCACCGCGTCAGGGGCGACGGGGATCCCCGTCGGGTTGTTCGGCGAGGCCACGCAGATCAGCTCGGGCCGGTTCGCCGCCACGGCCGCGGCCGCCACGTCCGGGGTCAGGCGCAGGTCGTCGTCGAGGTCCGCGGTGACCACGCCGGTGCCCGTCACCGTCGCGAGCAGCGGGTGGGCGGAGTAGCCGGGCTGGAACAGCAGCACCGAGCGCCCCGCGCCGCCGTAGGTGGCGAACAGCTGGCTGAGGACCTCGTTGGACCCGTTCGCCGCCCACACCCGGTCGACGGCCAACCCCTCCCGGTCGGCCAGCGCCGTCCGCAGCGCGACGGCGTCCCGGTCGGGGTAGCGGTGCAGCGGCAGCCCCTCGGCGATCTTCGCGGCCAGGGCGGCGTGGAAGGCCGGCGGCGGCGACCAGGGCGTCTCGTTGGTGTTGAGCAGGACCGGCACGTCGAGCTGCGGGGCGCCGTAGGGCTCGACGTCGCGCAGGTCGTCGCGGACCGCCGGGCGGGTCGCGGTGGACCCCGCCGGCTCAGAGGCGGCCGTCACGACGGGCCTCCAGGCGGGCCTCGAGGGACCGGACGTGGGCCGGCAGCGTCTCGGCCTGCCCGAGGGCGCGGACGACCGGGGCCATGCGGTCGAGGGCGTCTGCGCCGAACTCGACCCAGTTGATCGGGACCATGAAGTCCGCGGTGGACAGCCCACCGGTGAACCGGGCGGTCCCGCCGGTGGGCAGCGTGTGGTTCGGGCCGGCGCAGTAGTCGCCCAGCGCGGTGGGGGTCTGGACGCCGATGAAGACCGTGCCGGCGGTCACGACCCGCTCGGCGAGGCGGCGCGGCTCCCGGGTCTGGATCTCGAGGTGCTCGGGGGCGAAGGCGTCGGACACCTCGACGGCCTGGTCCAGGTCGTCGACCAGGATGATCGCGCCCTGCCCGCGCAGGGCGGCGGTGATGCGCTCGCGGTTCGGGGCGACCGCCACCTCGGCGGCGACGATCGGCGCGACCGCGTCGGCCAGCTCCAGCGACGGCGTCACCAGGATCGAGGTGACCAGGGGATCGTGCTCGGCCTGGGCGATCAAGCTCGTGGCGACGAGCGTCGGGTCGGCGGAGTCGTCGGCGATCAGCAGCACCTCGGTGACGCCCGCCATCGCGTCGATGCCGATCGTCCCGGCGGCCGCCGCCTGCAGCTTGGCCTCGGCGACGAAGGCGTTGCCCGGCCCGACGACCTTGTCGACCTTCGGCACCTGGGCGGTCCCGAACGCCATCGCGGCGATGGCCTGCGCGCCGCCGATGCGCATGACCCGGTCGACGCCGACGAGGTGCGCGGCGCCGAGGATGGTCGGGTTCGGCCGGCCGTCGCGGCCCGGCGGGGTGCACAGCACGATCTCACCCACCCCGGCCACCCGCGCCGGGACGGTCGTCATCAGCACGGTGGAGGGGTACGCGCCGAGCCCCCCGGGGACGTACAGCCCGACGCGACGGATCGGTGCGTGGCG
Source organism: Euzebya sp. (assembly GCF_964222135.1). NCBI lineage: Bacteria > Bacillati > Actinomycetota > Nitriliruptoria > Euzebyales > Euzebyaceae > Euzebya > Euzebya sp. Next base: position 32,061 of record NZ_CAXQBR010000029.1, on the reverse strand, counting down.
GACGCCCATCTCCGCCCCGTGGTGGGTGCCCGACCAGTCCTGGGGCCTCGACCGGGTGTGGAACCACTCGACCTGCTCACGTGCCGTCTCGAGGGCCTCGCGCAGATCGGGGTCCATCCCGTCGAGCGCGGCCTTCAGGTCGGCCTCGTCGACGGCCCACTCCGTCCCCTCCCACCCGTCGAAGCGGGCGGTGTGCTCCGCGACGGCCTCGTCCCCCCGGGCGCGGACGTCGGCGAGGACGCCGGCGACCACGTCGCGGACGTCCGCCACCGCGTCCGGGGACGGGCGGGGCAGCCGGTCCGAGGGGTCGGTCCGGTCGCCCCGGAGGTCGATGCGACGCAGGTCGAGCGGTGCGGTGTCCACAGCGGTCGAGGGTAGCCGCCAGCCCTGCCGCGGCGGTCGATGGGGTGCCCGCCCGAGCGAACCACTTCGACGGCCACTAGCCTTGCGCTCCGTGGACCTCCCGCTCTTCCCGCTCCACCTGGTGCTCTACCCGGGTCGTCCGCTCCCCCTGCACCTCTTCGAGCAGCGGTACCGCCAGATGCTGCGGGACTGCCTGGACGGCGACGGCCGCTTCGGCGTGGTCGCCATCCGGGCCGGTCGGGAGGTCGGCATGGACTGGCGGGTGGCGGGCGATCCCTCGGGCGACGACGGGCACCTGCACGCGATGATCCACGAGGTGGGGACCATCACCGAGATCAAGACCGTCGCAGAGCGGCCGGACGGCCGCTTCGACATCATCACGCGCGGCGCCGAGCGCTTCCGCGTGCTCGAACCGCTGCACGACAAGCCGTACCTCCACGCGGTCGTCGAGCCGATCGACGACCCCCGCACCCCCGAGGACGACGCGGTCGCGGCCGAGCTCCGCGAGCTGCTCGTGCCCTACCTGAAGGGTCTCGGCGTGCCGGACGAGTTCTGCGACCGGCTGCCCGCGGACGCCTGCGAGCTGAGCTACCTCGCCTGCAGCGCCCTGCAGGTCGAGGTCGCCGCCCAGCAGCAGCTCCTCGAGCTGCCGACCCCCGCGGCCCGCATGGCCGAGGCGGCGCGGATCATCCGGCGGGAGTCGGGGATCATCAAGCACCTCGGCCTGGTCGGCTCCTTCCGCCCGCTCGGCCCCGGCGGGGCCCAGCTCAACTGACGTGGCGGTCGCGGACGGACTGGTCGTCGGCGATGACGGCCTCGCCCGCTGCTGGTGGCCCGGCGGGGATCCGGGCTACATCGCCTACCACGACACCGAGTGGGGCCGGCCGGTCCACGACGACGTGCGGCTGTACGAGAAGCTCTGCCTGGAGGGCTTCCAGTCCGGCCTCAGCTGGCTGACGATCCTCCGCAAGCGGGAGGCCTTCCGGTCCGCCTTCGCGGGGTTCGACCCGACGGTCGTGGCGGGCTTCGGCGACGCGGACGTCGACCGCCTGCTGGGCGACGCCGGGATCATCCGCCACCGCGGCAAGATCACCGCGGCGATCGCCAACGCCGGCGTGGTCCTCGACCTCGCGGAGGCGCACGGATCGTTCGCCTCGTTCGTGTGGGGCTTCGCCCCGGACGGTCCTCGATCTCGCCCCGCGACCCCGGCGGACGTGCCGGCGACCACGCCGGAGTCCACAGCCCTGGCCCGCGCCCTCAAGCGCGCCGGCGCCCGGTTCGTCGGCCCGACGACGGCGTACGCCTTCATGCAGGCGATGGGCCGGGTCGACGACCACCTGGTCGGCTGCCACGTGCCACCGGTCCGCGCCTGAGCGGCGCGGGTCAGGGGGTGGCCGGGAGGTGCACCCGGACGACGGTGCCCTCACCCGGGGTGGACTCGAGCTCGACGCGTCCGCCGAGGCGCTGCACCGCGGTGGTGACCAGGCCGAGGCCGATGCCGTTGCCGGGGTAGTCCTCGCGGGACTGCAGCCGCGTGAACAGGTCGAAGGCGCGGTCCTGGTCCTCCGGGGCGATCCCGATGCCCCGGTCGCGCACCTCGATCGTCCACGGGCCCTCGCCCGCGGTGGGGGTGCTGGCCGTCACCGACACCGACGCGGGCTCCCCGGCCGCGGTGTACAGCAGCGCGTTGTCGAGCAGGTGGCGCAGGACCGCGCGGAGGAGGACCTCGTCGGTGGTGACGACCGGCAGGTCACCGAGCTCGATGTGCGCGTCGACGCCGCGGCCGCCGTCGACGAGCTGCGCGACCACCTGCCGGGTGAGGTCCTCGAGGTCGACGGGGCCCGGCTCGACCTCGTGGCGGGCCGCACGGCTGTAGTCGAGCAGGGCGTCGATCATCGCCCCGAGCCGCGCGGCGCCGTCGAGGACGTAGCCGAGGTACATACGACCGGAGTCGTCCAGGCTGTCGGCGTGCCGCTGCTCGAGCAGGCGGGCGAAGCCCGTGACCGCCCGCAGCGGCTCCTTCAGGTCGTGGGAGGCCACGTACGCGAACCGCTCGAGCTGGCGGGTGGCGTCGGCCAGGTCCGCCTGCAGGCCCTCGACCTGTCGGGCCAGCGCCTCGATCTCCGGCTCCTCGTCGCTGCCCACTCGCGCTCCTCCCGCCCGATCCCCGCCGTCCTGGAGACCCCCACGGTGCCACACCGCGAGGGTCGTCCGCCCGGCCAGGGTCGACCTGGGGAGACGTGCTTGACATCGCCATCGGGGTCGTGCAGTGTCACCGGCCTGGCCTCAACCGGGCCATCACTCGATCAGGGAAGGAGGTACGAACTGATGCCTACGACGAACACCACCGCGATCCCGGCCGTCCGAGCTGCGGATCATCTCTGCGTCGTGATGTGCGGCTCGGCTGCGTACCTCCGCTCCGCGGCGTAGCCGCCACCTCCCTCCCCCTGACGACCGTCGGCGTCCGCTGAGGCGCTGACCGCTCCCCGCTCGATGGTGCGGGCCGTCCCCGGCCTGCTGCCGTCGGCTCCAGGTCCCCCCTGACCGAGTGACCCCGGTGGGGTCACGTGTGCGATGAAAGGCACTGCTGTGCACCCGATGATGATCGGTGAGCAGGCTCGCCTGCGAGGCATCGACCTCGCGCGTGAGGCTGCCGCCACCCGCTCCCACCCCCTGATACCGAGGCCTGCGGTCACCCGCGCGGGCTTCTGGTTCTCGATCCCGCCGCGCGAGCGGCTGCAGGCCCGCATCGCCGGTGCCCGCCTGCCCCAGCGGATCGGCCTCGCGTTCATCGCGCTGGGCCTCCGACTGGTCGACCCCGACACCCAGCTGGAACGGGCCACCCGGTCCGCGCCCGAGGGTGCATGACCCCAACCCGCGGTGTGTCGGGACGCCCGTCAACCCGACAGGTGTCCCGACACACCGGCCATCGCGCCCGCACGGACTAGTCCCGTCGTGCGCGGCGCATGGCCTCGGGCCGGCCCCCAGGGCAGCCGATCGATGGGACGATGTCCCGTCGCCACGCAGTCCCCGCCGTCCTCGCCGCGCTCCTCGTCCTGTCGACCGGTCTGTCGGCCGCACCCGCGGGGGCGGCGGTCGTCGACCCGCCGATCCCGAGCCTGACGACCGTCCCCGAGGCGCCGGACCACGCCAGCGAGCGCTTCGGCGACCCGTGGGACTTCGGGCAGGCCACCGACGTGCACACCTGGACCGGGGCGGTCATGCACGCCTCCCGCTTCGAGGTGGCCGGCGGGCAGCTGATCTGGGGCGCCGCCCAGCCGAGCCACTACTGGCAGATCTGGCCGGGCTACCCGGGCGGGTTGCGCCTGGGCCGTGAGGGCGCGGTGCACCCCGTCGACCCGACGCGCCACTCCCGGGTGAGCCTGCACCTGTACACCCCGATCCACATCGGCGGGGCGGTGTCGTTCCTCACCTGCGTCGACCTCGACGACCCGACGCCCGGCTGCAAGACCCAGTCGACGTTCATCGCCGACGAGGGCTGGCAGGTGCTGACCGTCCCGGTGCCGACCGACCGTCCCGTCTACGGCATGCACATCGACCTGCCGACCCAGACGCCTGCGGAGTTCCGCCTCGACTGGGTGCGCCTGCACGGCACGACCACCCCGATCGCGGTCACCCTCCCCCGCGGGCTGCCCGCGGACGCCGAGCTGGTCGTCGCCGACGCCGCCGGCCCCGCCGACGTGGACCGACCGGGGCGCTGGTCGCTCGGCCGCACCACCGAGCTGCCGGCCGTCGGCGCGGGCGTCCAGGTCGACCCGTCGGCCTGGCCACCGGGCACCTACCGACTGGGCCTCGCGGGCGCGGGCCTGCTGAGCGGCATGTCCGCCCCGATCACGGTGAGCCCCGCCCCGCAGGTGCAGATCCTCGACCCCGACATCACCGGCGGGGAGGACTTCGCCACCGCGGTGCGCGGCAACCCGTGGGACTTCTCCGACGCGGCGGACATCGAGGAGGTCGGGAACGCGAGCTGGGAGCTGCGGGACGGTGCGCTGCACGCCGTCAACGCGCCCGGCGGCCCGACCGGCCAGCTGGACCCGTACGTCATCCTGTCCCACCCCCCGCTCACGACCGACCGCTACCACCGGTTCACGATCACCACCCGCTACGAGGGCGCCTTCGACCTGCGCGACGCACCCGGCGGCGGGGCGCACGGCCGGATCGGCTGGATGCAGGCCGACGAACCGGTCCGCTGGCAGCAGACCGCCGAGCTGGTGCACTACCCCGGTCACGACACGATGACGGTCGTGATGGGCACCCAGGACCGGCGCGCGGTGATGGAGCACGACCTCGCCCAGCCCGGCTTCGGCACGTCCCTGCCGATCACCCGGCTGCGCTACGACCCGAACGAGGACCGGGGCGCACGGCGCTGGAGCATCGACCACATCGCGCTGCGCGCGGACGACGAGACCCGCGACGGACGGTTCACCGTCAGGCTGCGCGACGCCGCCGCCGTGCCCGGCACGACCGTGTCGCTGTTCGCCGACGTCGACGCCGCCGGCTTCGACGGCGTCCCGCTGGCCCTCGACGTGCCGGTCGGGCCCGACGGCGCCGTGGACGTGCCGATCGACACGCGCGGGCTGACGATCCGCACCGCCTGGATCCACGTCGAGGCGACGACGCCCGCCGGTGCCCGCCAGCGCGTGTACGCCACCGGGCCGTTGCAGGTCATCCCGGCGGGTCCGCCGCCGGCCGCCGACGTGGACCGGGTGTTCGGTGCCGAGCGGACCGAGACCGCCGCCGAGCTCGCCGAGCTGACCCACCCCGACGGCGCCGGCACCGTCGTCGTGGCCGCGGCCCACGCCTTCCCCGACGCCCTGTCCGCCGCACCGCTGGCCGCGGCGCTCGACGCGCCCGTCCTGCTGACCGCCACCGCGCAGCTGTCCCCCGCGACGGCGGCGGCGATCGACCGCCTCTCCCCCTCCGAGGTCGTGGTGCTCGGTGGCACCGCCGCGGTGTCCGACGCGGTCGTCGACGTCCTGCGCGGCGGTGGCCGCCAGGTCGAGCGCATCGGCGGGGTCAGCCGGTACGCGACCGCCGCAGCGGTCGCCGAGGCGCTGGACGCGGTGGTCCCCGGCCCGGCACGGCCGCCGGTCGTCGTGGACGCCGGCTCCTACGCCGACGCCCTCGCCGTCGCCCCCTGGGCCGCCGACGAGGGCCGTCCGCTGCTGCTGAGCGACGCCGGCGGGTTCACCGAGGAGGTCGCCGACCTGGTGGCCGACACGATCGCCGGCCTGCTCCAGCTCGGCGGGGACCCGGACCCGGTGACGATCGCGGGCCGCCTGGCCTCGGCGCCCGTCGCCGGCGTGGTGGGTGCCGCGGATCTGCTGTCGGCGCCGTCCCCGGCGGAGCTGGCGCTGGCGGCGACCGCCCGGCGGGAGATCCGCGATCGGGTGCTCATCGCCTCGGCCGACGACTTCCCCGACGCCCTCGCGGCCGGGGCGGCCGCCGCGTCGCTCGACGCCGCGCTGGTGCTCACGGGCCGGTCGGCTCCGCACCCGGCGACGCGCACGTGGCTGGCCGCCGCGGACCTCGATCCGCTGTTCGTGGGTGGCCCGGCCGCGATCTCCGACGCCGCGGCCGTGGCCACCATCCCGTAGGGGTCAGTACCCGCAGGTCAGCAGCGCGTCGGCGACCGAGTCGAAGCCGTAGACCTCGCTGCTCCAGGGGAAGACCTCGAACTGCGCGTCGATGATGTCGTAGCCGACGTCGACGCTCATCGTGACGGTGTAGCCGCCGTCGGCGTACGGCCCGTCCACGTAGGAGTCCATCGTCGGGCTGTAGCCGCAGGCGTACATGGCGCCCTCGGCGACGGCCAGCGCGTCCATCCACTCGTCGTCTGCGGGCTGGTCGGGTGTGGTGCCCCAGTAGGCGTCGACGTCGGCGGTCGGGTAGACGGTCTCGCACGGGATCCCGTTGCCGTCGGAGTCCATCCGGCTCGGCGTCCCCTCGAGGTACCAGTACTCGACGGCGTCGGCGTACCCGAAGCCGTACGCCGCGACGTCGCGGCACAGCAGGCCCGGGTCGAGGTCTGAGACCGTCCGGGGCGCCGCAGCCGGCGCGGGGGCAGGCGCAGGTGCAGGTGCAGGTGCGGGCGCCGGCGGGGCCTCAGGAGCGGTCTGGAAGGTGTTGATGACGCCAACCGCGGCCGCCACGTCAGCGGTCGTGGCCATCTGGACCTGGAGGGTGAACATCCGGCCGACCCCCTCGGCGGCGACGATGTGCAGCATCGCCGACCCGCTTGACCCGCAGTCGGCGTACAGGTTCGCCGCGCCCAGGTACCACCCGTCGTCGTAGTCGTAGGCCCTGGACTCGGCGCAGGCGCCATCGGCGTCGATGTCCTGGCCGAGGCGCTCGAGCACGCCCTCGACCGACCCGCTGGCCGGCGCGCCGGTCCACAGCTCGACGGTGAGGCCCGGCCCGGTCCAGCGGTCCAGGAAGTCCTCCAGGTCGGGGGCGGCCCAGATCGACGGGGTGGACACGCCGTCAACGGTGTTGAGGGCCATGTCGCGGTCCGCCCACGCGGTGGGGACCGCCACGGTGATCGCGCCGGAGGCGTCGACCACCCACTCCTCTCCGGCGTACGCGGCGGCGTCCGGCAGCGTCAGCCAGCTGAAGTCGATGCCGGCGGCGGTGACGTCCACGGCGGTGCCGTCGGCGGGGACGGCCGTGACGGCCGGCTTGTCGTCATCCGCCTCCTCGGCCTCAGCGGCCGGGGTCGAGGCCGGGGTCGGGGTCGGGGTGACCGCCTCTGTCGGCGGCGGTGTGGTCGTGGTGGCGACCTCCTCCTGCCCGTCGTCGCCGAGGAGCACCACCGCGGCGACGATCCCGCCGATCACGAGCACGACCGCGACGGCGATGATCGTCCACACGAGGGCGCTCGGGCCGCCGGGCTGCCGGGGACCGGGTCCGGCCGGCGGTGGAGGCTGGTACGACGGGTAGGGCGCCGGTGTCGGGGGTGAGGGCTGGTAGGTGCTCGACATGGTCACACCTCCTGGATGGGTCACGTGATCCCACCGACAGCGTGCGCCCGCACGCCCTGGTGACCAGTGCCGAAGGACCCTCCGGGTCCCCGGAGAGGTGTCCTGCTCGCGCCGGGCTAGCCGACGGCCTCGACGCCCAGGAGCATCTTCAGCTCGGCGAACAGGCCCTGGGTCCGCTTGATCGACAGGGCGTCGGGGACGGCCAGCTCGGTCGCCCGCCCGTGGCCGTTGGCGACGCGCAACCGGACGGGCACCGTGCCCTGGTGCTCGGTGAGGACCTCCCGCAGCCGGACGATCAGCTCCGGCGCGCACTGCCGGGGGTGGAGGTTGACGAGCAGCGGCGCGCCGGTCGCCTCGCTGAGGTCCGGGCGGCTGACGCGGTCGGCGATCACCTGGACGGAGTCGCGCCCGTCGTCGATCCGGCCCTGGACTACCAGGATCTCGTCCTCGACGAGCAGGTCGGCGTACCGCCCGTAGCAGGACGGGAAGAACATCACCTCGATGCCGCCCTGCAGGTCCTCGATCGTCCCGACGACGTAGGACTCGCCCTTCTTGGTGAACTTCTTCGTCACGCCCGTCAGCAGGCCGGCGATCGTCACGTCGGCCCCGCCCTTCATGACCTGCACCTGGGGCATCGGCGCGCTGGCGAGGTCCGCGAGGGCGCGCTCGAGGCCCATCAGCGGGTGGTCGGAGACGTACAGGCCGAGCATCTCCCGCTCTGCGGTCAGCTTCTCCTTGCGGTCGTACTCGAGGTCGGGGATGTCGATGCGGGTGTCCGCCGCGCCGTCGTCGTCGCCGCCGCCCAACCCGCCGAAGAGGTCGTACTGCCCCTCCTCCTCCTTCCGCTTGATCGCGATCGCGTTGTCGACGATCGGCTCGACCGCGACCTGCAGGCCGCGGCGGGTGTGGCCGAGGGACTCGAACGCGCCGGCCTTCACGAGCGACTCGATGGTGCGCTTGTTCAGCACGCTCATCGGGACCTTGTCGACGAAGTCGTGGAAGTCCGTGAACGCCCCCCTCGACCGTCGCGCGGCGATGATCTCGGCCACCACGCCCTCGCCGACGTTGCGGACCGCCGACAGGCCGAAGCGGATCTGACGGGGCCGGTCGCCCTCCGGGGTGACGACCGGCGCGAAGTCGCTGAGCGAGTCGTTGATGTCGGGGACGAGCACCTCGATGCCCATGACCCGGCAGCTGTGGAGGGCGGCGGGCAGCTTGTCCTTGTTGTTCTTGACGCTGGTCAGCAGCGCGGCCATGTACTCGACCGGGTAGTGCGCCTTCAGCCACGCGGTCTGGTAGGTCACCATCCCGTAGGCGGCGGAGTGGGACTTGTTGAACGCGTAGCTGGCGAAGCCCTCGATCTGGGCCCACAGGTCGACGCCGAGCTTCTTGTCGTAGCCCTGGTCGACCGTCCCGTCGATGAACTGCTCCTTGAGCGCGTCCATCTTGTCCTTGAGCTTCTTGCCGATCGCCTTCCGGATCATGTCGGCCTGGCCGAGGGAGAACCCGGCGATCTTCTGGGCGATCTTCTGGACCTGCTCCTGGTAGATCAGCAGGCCGTAGGACTCCTCGAGGATCTCGGTGACGTCCTCGTGGATGTACGTGACCGGCGCCAGGCCGTTCTTGCGGTTGGCGTACTCGACGTGCAGGTTCGCCGACATCGGCCCGGGCCGGTACAGCGCGCCCAGGGCGGTGATGTCCTCGAAGCGGTCGGGCTTCATCAGCTTGCAGAGCGACTTGTAGCCGGCGGACTCGAGCTGGAAGACCCCGTCGGTCTCGCCCCGGCTGATCAGCGCGTACGCCTCGGCGTCGTCGAGGGGCAGGTGGTCGATGTCGACGGTCTCACCGGTCGTCATCTCGATGTGGTCGAGCGCGTCGGAGATGATCGTCAGGTTCCGCAGGCCCAGGAAGTCCATCTTGAGCAGACCGAGATCCTCGACCTGCCGCCCGTCGTACTGGGTGACGACCTCGCCGTCCCCCTCCACCTGCAAGGTGGGCACGATGTCGGTGATCGGCTCGTCGGCGATGACCACGCCGGCGGCGTGGATCGAGTGCTGGCGGCGCAGCCCCTCCAGCCCGGCGGCGAGCTCGATCACCTTGCGGGCGTCGGGGTTGGTGTCGCGGGCCTCCTTCAGCTCCCCGGACTGCTCGAGGGCCTGGTCGAGAGGCGCCTCCTTGCCCTGCACCGCCGGCGGGAACATCTTGCAGAGCTTGTCGCCGAAGGAGTACGGCAGGCCGAGCACCCGGGTGGCGTCCTTGATCGCCTGCTTCGCCTTGATCGTCTGGAACGTCACGATCTGGGCGACGTGGTCCTGGCCGTACGTCTCCGCGGTGTAGCGGATCATCTCCCCGCGGCGGCGCTCGTCGAAGTCCATGTCGATGTCGGGCATCGAGATGCGCTCGGGGTTGAGGAACCGCTCGAACAGCAGGCCGTGGGCGATGGGGTCGAGGTCGGTGATGCCGGTGCAGTAGCTGACCGCGCAGCCGGCGGCCGACCCGCGACCCGGGCCGACGCGGATCCCGACCTCGCGGGCGTGCTCGATCAGGTCCGCGACGATCAGGAAGTAGGCGCTGAAGCCCATCTGCTCGATGACGCCGAGCTCGTACTCGATGCGGTCCCGGACCTCGTCGCGCAGCCCGTCGTAGCCGGTCGCGCGGTCCTCCTCGCCGTACCGGCGGACCGCCCCGACGCGCACCTTCTCACGGAGGTAGGACTTCTCGTCGTGCCCCTCGGGCGTGGGGAACTTCGGGAGGTGCATGGTGTCGAAGTCGAACTCGACGTTGCACCGCTCGGCGATGAGGAGGGTGTTCTTCCAGGTCTCGGGGTGGTCGGGGAACAGGGCCTGCATCTGCTCGGCCGGCTTCACCCAGAACTGGTCGTTGTGGAACTTGAACCGGTCCACGTCGGTCTTGAGCGCGCCGGTCTGCACGCACAGCAGCGCGTCGTGGGCGTCGTAGTCCGCCTGGTCGGTGTAGTGGGAGTCGTTGGTGACGACGAGGGGGACGTCGAGGTCCCGGCCGAGGCCGATCAGCCGGCCGTTGGTCCGGTGCTGCTCGGGGATGTCGTGGTCCTGCAGCTCGATGAAGTACCGGTCGCCGAAGACCTCCCGGTACCAGCCCACCGTGTCGCGGGCATCGACGTCGTTGCCGGCGAGGAGCTTCTGGTTGACCTCGCCGCCCAGGCACCCGGACAGCACGATCAGCCCCTCGGCGTGCTCCGCCAGCAGGTCGCGGTCGACACGCGGCTTGTACCAGTACCCCTCGGTGTAGGCCCGGGAGGTCAGCTTCATCAGGTTGCGGTAGCCGACCTGGTTCTCCGCCAGGACCGTCAGGTGGTAGTACCGCTTCCCCTCCACGGTCATGTCGGTGGTGTTCCGGCGGCTGCCGGGCGCGAGGTAGAGCTCGCAGCCGATGATCGGGTTGATCCCCCGCTTGGCCGCCTCGCGGTGGAAGTCGATGGCCCCGAACATGACCCCGTGGTCGGTCATCGCGACGGCGGGCATGCCCATCCGCTCGACCGCGTCCATCATCTCGCCGACGCGGCTCGCGCCGTCCAGCATCGAGTACTCGGTGTGGACGTGGAGGTGCGCGAAGTCGCCCATGTGGACTACCCCTTCAGCTTGCCGTGGGCGGGCGTCGGGAGGTGCGGTTCCGCGCGGTCACAGACCGGGAACTACACCGATGGAGTTCGTGGGGAAGAGGGTGTGCACGGTAGCGCCCGCCTCCGTCCGGGACAAGACCCAGCGGGGTCCGGCGGACGGGGCTGCTCGGTCGGGTCGGGCACCTGCAGAACCCTATCGGAGACGGCCGCTCGCGCCGTGGGGATCCCGTCTGGTGGGCCGCGCGTCGGGGAGTGGGCCGCGCGTCGGGGAGTGGGCCGCACGTCGGGGAGTGGGCCGCACGTCGGGGAGTGGTCTGTCACCTTCGTCTCGATCTGCGCAACGGAGCTGACAGACCTCCCCGACCGGCGCGCCCATCGGTCGTCCACGCCGCCCGGCAGGCGCCGGGCTGCGCCGACCTCGTCATCGCCGGCGACCCGGTCGAGCCCGACCGCATCTGGGTGTACGAGCGGTGGACGTCACCCGAGGCCCTCGACGCGTTCCGGGGCAGCGGCCCGTCGGCCGGACAGCGCGAGGTGATCCGCTCCGCTGCGGTGGCGGAGTACGCGATCGTGGGCGCACGCGGGCGGTGATCGCGGTCAGGTGACGCAGAACTCGGTGCCCTCGGGGTCCTGCAGCGTCACGCCGTAGTGCCCGACGACTCCGTCGTCCACGGGCACGCGGTGCAGGACCGTCGCGCCGAGCTCGACGAGCTCGGCGGCCCGGGCGGCGACCACCCGGACCCGCTCATCGATCGGCGTGCCCCTGCCACCGCTGACGAACAGGTCGAGGTGGAGCCGGTTCTTGACGACCTTGAGCTCGGGCACCTGCTGGAACCAGATCCGCGGTCCGCGACCGGTCGGGTCGACGAGCCGGTCCGCCCCGTCACCGATCGGGTCGAGCTCGGACTCCGGCACGCCCACCGACCGGTACCAGTCGTTCCAGGTCCCGTACCCAGCCGGCGGCGGGGCGACCTCGTAGCCGAGGGCGGCCGCCCAGAACACCACCATGCGGGAGGGGTCGGCGCAGTCGATGGTCAGCTGCCACTCGGTCATGCGCGCACAGTACCGGAGGGGGGTGACACCCCTTCGTCGAGCTACCAGGCCGGCGCGAGTCACCCGCGGGCGACGAACGGCCACCGATCAGCCCCGCCCCTCCCCCGCCAGGCGCCCACGGGCGAGAAGCGGGTCCGACGACGAACCCCGGCCGTCCACCGACCGGGGTCCCTGCACGTCAGACGACCGATCAGCGACCGGCGGGGGCGGAGACCACCTCCTCGGCCCCGACACCCTGGACCGGGGGTACCCCAGATGCCGCCTGCCCGGTCCCGGGAGCCCGCGCCGACGCGCGACGCCGGAGCAACCGCATCGCGTTGGCGATGACGACGAGGACCGAGGCTTCGTGCACCAGCATCCCGACCGCCATCGTCACGCCGCCGAGCAGCACGCCGAGCAGCAGCACCGCCACGGTGACCAGGGCGATCGCGATGTTCTGGCGCATCGTGCCCACCGTCCGGCGGGCCAACGACACCGCCTCCGGCAACTTGGCCAGGTCGTCGCCCATCAGGGCGATGTCGGCGGTCTCGATCGCGACCGCGGACCCGGCGGCCCCCATCGCGACGCCGATGTCGGCGGTCGCCAGCGCCGGTGCGTCGTTGACGCCGTCACCGACCATCGCGACGGTGTGCCCGGCGGCCTGGAGCTCGGCGACCGCGGCCAGCTTGTCCTCGGGCAGCAGGCCGGCGTGGACCTCGTCGACCCCGGTCGCCCGGCCGACGGCCTCGGCCACCAGCGGGGCGTCGCCGGTCAGCATCACCACGCGCTCCACCCCCGCGCGGTGCAGGTCGGCGACCATCGCCGGAGCGTCGGCGCGGATCGCGTCGGCCACCGCGAGCACCCCGAGCACCCGGCCGTCGACCGCGACCACCATCGGCGTGCGGCCAGCGGCGGCAAGCTCTTCGGCCACCGGGTCCGCACCGACGGTGTCGGCGACACCGAACTCCTCGAGCAGCGCGGCGTTGCCGACCAGCACCGGGGTGCCGTCGACGACCGCGGTGATGCCCTTGCCCGGCACCGACTCCACCTCGTCCGGCAGCGTCGGCGCCGATCCACTCGCGACGGTCGCCGCGGTGATGATCGGGCGGGCGAGGGGGTGCTCGGACCCCGCTTCGGCCCGGGCGGCCCAGGTGAGGACCTCGTCGCGGTCGACGTCGGGGGCCAGCACGGCCACGTCGGTCAGCTCCGGCCGGCCGGTGGTCAGCGTGCCGGTCTTGTCGACCGCGACCGCGCTGATCCGCGCCGAGGCCTCGAGGTACTCCCCGCCCTTGATCAGGATGCCGTCCTTCGCCGCGCGGCCGATCCCGGCGACGATCGAGACGGGGATGGAGATGACCAGCGCGCCGGGGCACCCGATCACCAGGAGGGTCAGGCCGAGCACCACGTCGCCGGTCAGGACCCCGACCACCAGGGCCAGCCCGACGATGCCCGGGGTGTACCAGGCGCTGAACCGCTCCATGAACTGCTGGGTGCGGGCCTTCGCGTCCTGGGCCTCCTCGACGCGGTGGATGATCCGGGCGAGGGTCGTGTCGGCGCCGACGCCGGTGGTCTCCACCTGCAGGACACCGCCCGAGGCGATGGTGCCGGCGAACACCACGTCGCCGACGACCTTCTCCGCGGGGATCGACTCGCCGGTGATCGTCGCCTCGTCGACCGCGCCGCTGCCGGCCACGACGCGCCCGTCGACGGGCACCTTGGCGCCGTTCTTCACCACCACGACCTCGCCGACCTCGACCTCGCCGGCCGGGACCTCGATCTGCTCGCCGTCGCGGAGGACGACGGCGACGTCGGGGGCGACCGCGACCAACTCGGCCAGCGCCGACCGGGTCCTCGTCAGCGTCGCCGCCTCGAGGGCGTGACCGATGGCGAAGAGGAAGGTCACCGCGGCGGCCTCCCAGTGCTCGCCGATGGCGATCGCGCCGATCGCGGCGATGCTCACGAGCAGGTCGATGCCGACCACCCCGGCGCGCAGCGCGCGGAGGGCCGACACCACGATCGGGGTCCCGGCGACCACCGCCGCGGCGATCATCGCGGCGGTGCCCACCACCCCCGGGGCTGCCCGGCGATCGAGGACGAGGGCGAGGATGATGAGGGCACCGGAGACGGCAGGGACCGTCCATCGACCGGTGCGCAACGCGGATGACATTTCGATGGCTCCTTCGGGACGAGGGTGGGATGCGGGGACGAGGGACCGAGAGGCCCTCGTCAGAACGCCGACGGCCGTGCCGTGTACCCGGCCTTCGCGACGGCGGCGACGAGGTCGTCGACGCTCGCGACCGCGGGGTCGTGGTCGACGGTGATCCGCGCGGAGGCGAAGTTGACGGTGACGTCGACGACCCCGTCCAGGCGACCGACCTGCTTCTCGATCTTCCCCACGCAGGAGGGGCAGGAGAAGCCCTCGGCGCGCAGGGTGGTGCGGGTGGTCGACGGGGCGGAGGTGGAGGCGGACATCTGGGTCATCCCTTCTGGTTCAGGCCACCCGGGTCGGTGGCAACTCGAACCGTACGGACGACTCCCGCAACGAACCTGACGTGGGTCAGACAACCGCACACGACTTCGCGCGGCCTCCCGCGGACCGTCAGCCCCTCCCCTGCCCCTCCATCGCCAGCGTGGTCTCGACCCCGGCGACCGCCGCCAGCGCGGCAGGGTCGCGCACGGCCACCCATCGCCGGCCGGTGTCGATGATCCCGTCGCGGGTCCACGCCGCCAGCGAGCGGCTGACGGTCTCGGGCGCGCACCCGGCGAGGCTGGCGAGATCCTCCCGAGCCAGGGGGACGTCGATCAGGACGCGATCCTCCTCGCGCACGCCGAGCCGCTCGGCGAGGACCAGCAGCGTGGTCGCGATGCGCACCGGGGCGTTGCTCGCAGCCGCCCGCTCGATGCGCGACTGGGCATCGCGGAGCCGCCCGCCGACCGCGGTCAGCGCTTGGCGGGCCACCGAGGGGTGCTCGGCCAGGAGGGCGTCGAAGTTCGTCGGGGTGAACGACAGCAGGCACCCGGCGGTCAACGCCCACGCGTGCTCGGCGTAGGTCTCGCCGCCCAGGACGGGGAGGGTGCCGAGGAAGTCGCCGGGACCGAGGACGTCGAGCAGCACCTCGGACCCGTCGGGTGCGGCGCCGGTCAGCTTCACCCCACCCGTCGCGACCACGTACAGCAGGTCGGCGGGCCGGCCGGCCAGGTAGATCGCCTGGCCGGCGTCCATCCCCCGCATGGTGGTCCGCTCGTCGACCCGGTGCAGCGCGTCGTGGTCCAGTCCGGCGAAGAAGGGCACGCGGGCGAGGGCGTTCACGCGCGCGCCCGAGCTGCAGGCGCGGGGGTCGGACTCGGGGATGCTGAGCGGGGTGCGACGGGGGCTCCCGCGGGGTGCATGGCCCACGTCAGATGACCTCGAACGTCACGCCGGCGTACCGCTGGAGCCGGTCCCGGAGGGGCTGGCCGAGCGCGCTGGCGGGCGTCCACATGCCCCCCTCGACCTCGCTCTCGCCCGCGGCGAGGGACAGGGCGGACTCCCCCAGCATCTTCGCCGTCGACCCGTACCCCGGGTCGCGATCACCCAGGACCCGCACCATGACGTCCTTCGAGCGGTCCGTCGGGTGCTCGGCCAGCAGCCTGATGTCGAAGAACCCGCGGCGGCGCGCCTCGGCGGACGGCCCCTCCCCCGACGAGGGCAGGAACCGCGTCGCGAGCCGCCGGATGGGGCCGACGGCGAGGCCGGCCATCCCGATGCCCATCGCGCCCGTGAGCGCACCCGCCTTGACCGCGCCCAGCGGTCCACCGCCGAGCAGCACCGCCTCGTCGTAGCGGAACTCCCGCCCCCACGGGTACCCGAGCAACGCGTTGGACCGGCGGACGACCCGCAGGTTGATCATCGCCATGACGAACGGTCCGGTCCAGGCGTCGAAGTCCCGGTCGTAGGTGGGCATCACCGCGTCGGACGTGCCCGGGCCGGTCCGCTCGCCGGCGGGCTGGAGCGCCCACGGATCGAACAGGACCCTGCGGGTCTCGCGGTCGCGCGTCGCCGCCTCGACCTGGTTCAGCATGCTCGCGACGGTGCCGCCCGACGCGGCACCGCGGGCGGCCTTCAGCCGCATGTGCACCGCCGGGGAGTGGACGGCGTGGTGGGCCATCATCTGCTGCTGGGCGAACCAGGTGCCGAGGTCGGAGGGGATCGAGTCGAACCCGCAGCTGAAGACGATCCGGGCACCGCTCCGCCGGGCGGCGTCCTGGTGGGTGTCGATCATCTCGCGCATCCACGGGACCTCACCGGTGAGGTCGCAGTAGTCGGTGCCCGCCTCCGCGCAGGCAGCCACGAGCGAGGTGCCGTGCAGCGCGTAGGGCCCGACGGTCGTGCACACCACGCGCGTGCGGGCCGCCATCGCCTCGACCGACGCCCGGTCGTCGGAGTCGGCGATCACGAGGGGGACGTCGGTGCCGAGGTCGTCGGCCACACCCCGCAGCTTGTCCTCGGACCGGCCGGCCAGGGCCCAGCGCAGCCCCTCGGGTGCGCGGTCGAGGATGTGCTCGCAGACGAGGCGCCCGGTGAACCCGGTCGCGCCGTAGACGATCAGGTCGAACTCCCTGTCTGCCATCGTTGTGCTCCTCTGCGAAGGGCGGCCAGCCTAGGTGCGCCGTCGCTACCGTTGCCCGCGTGCCCGTCATCAGAACCGTCGCCGGTCCCGCGACCGTCGAGATCGACAAGATCAAGGGGTCGCGGTTCGTCGCCGACGTGGCCCCCGCCGCATCGGAGGCCGCGGCGGCCGCGGTCGTCGAGGCCATCCGTCTGCGCGAGCCGGCGGCGAGCCACCACTGCTGGGCCTACGTCCTGTCGTCGGGACGGGCGCGGTCGTCCGACGACGGTGAGCCGGGCGGCACCGCAGGGGCGCCGATCCAGCGCCACGTCGAGGGGTCGGGGTTGGTCGACCTGGTCGTCGTGGTCACCCGGTGGTTCGGCGGCACCAAGCTCGGGACGGGCGGGCTGATCCGCGCCTACGGGGCGGCGGCCGCAGCGGTGCTCGACGCCGTCGGCGTCGTCGAGCGCCCCGTGGTCAGCGGCTTCGCGCTGCGCCACGACTACGACCTGACCGGCGTGGTGGAGGGGGTGCTGGCGGCCTTCGACGCGGAGACCGAGGAGGCGCGCTACACCGCGGCGGTCGACCTGCGCGTCGCGGTGGACGCCGACCGGGCGGACGACTTCGCCGCCGCGGTCGTCGAGGCCACGGCGGGGCGGGTGTCGCCGCAGCCGACGCGCGCCGGGTGAGCGCGGTCCGTCAGAGCGACAGCCGGACCTCGGACCTGCGCGTCTCCGGCAGGACGATCACCCGGTCACGCACCCGGCCACGCACCCGGTCGCGGGCCAGCGGCCTGAGCGCATCGATGGCCCGCCGCTCGCCGTAGAGGCGCCGGAGCTGGTCCGCGGCGCCGGTGGTGCCCACGACCCGCACGAGGCCGGCGGCGACCACCGCGATGTCATCATCGGTGTGCCTCTCCAACATGCGGACATGATCACCCTGCGTGGATCTTCCCCAAACCACCATCACTCCGGGCCACCTGGTGGTGACGGCGGGGCGGTGGGCCTGCTCTCGTCGTCCGGGCGACGGCGATACCGTGTCGGGCGTGGCAGTGGACACCCGGCGGAACCGCCGCCAGGACGGCGCGTCCGCGCGCGGGGCGGCGCGGTTGCCCCGGCGACCGGCCACGCAGCTCGGGCCGTACCACCGCGCGACCATGCCGGCCGGCAAGGCGCTCGCGGTGGTGGTGATCGCCCTCCTGCTCGGCGGCCTCCTCAACGTCCGGTCGCTGACCGAGGCGGCCGAACGGCAGCCCAACGGCGTGGAGCGCGACGTCGCGATGGTGCTGGTCTGGCCGTTCCGCCAGGTCAGCGACCTCCTCGGCCTGGATCGTCCGCGCCAGCTGCTGACCGAGCGGCTCGGCCGTGAGGACGTGGCCGCTGACGCCGACGACGGCCCGGTCGCCGACGCCGCCGACGCCGATCCGAGCGGCGCCCCGGTGGACCCCGACGACCCGCTCGCAGGCGACGCCCTCGCCGTCGCGGCCGCCCTGGCCGGTCGGGAGGCCGCCGACCCCAGCCTCGCGGACGCGGTGGCGATCCCCGCCGGCCTCGATCCCGACGCGCCGGCCCTCGAGACCGCCGCGCAGCTGTCCGAGCGACTGCAGGCGACCTTCACGGCGGAGGACCCGCTCCGCATCGCGGTGATCGGCGACTCGCTGACCGAGCAGCTCGGACCGGCGATCATCGAGCGCACCACGCGTCCGGGAGTGCCGGCCACCACCACGCACGACTTCACGTACTCCTCGGGGCTCAGCCGCCCCGACTTCCACGACTGGCCGGCCGAGGCAGCCCAGCTGTCCGAGGAGCTCGACCCGGACCTGTGGGTCGTCATGCTCGGCGCCAACGACGCCCAGGACGTCCGCGATGCCGACGGGCGCTTCCGCCAGATCGGCAGCGACGAGTGGGAGGCGATCTACACCGAGCGGATCGGCGCGCTGATGGACGTCCTGACCCGCGACGGACGCGGGGTCATCTGGGTCGGCCAGCCGATCATGCGCGACCCCGGGTTCGACGAGTCGATGGCCTACGTGTCGGAGCTGTACCGCGCGCAGGCGGCGCAGCGCCCGCTGGTGAGCTACGTCGACGCCCGGCGCGTGTTCGAGGCGGCCGAGGGCGGCTACGCCGACTACCTCCCCGACCCCGACGGCGGGCTGGTGCAGATGCGCCTGCCCGACGGGATCCACCTGACCCGTGCGGGCGCAGACCGGCTGGCGGAGCTCGTGTTCCCGCTCCTCCCGGTGGTCACCGACCCCGATGCCGCCGCCGTGCCGGCGGACGGCCCGACCGCAGGGGCGTCGTCGGCGTCAGGGTGAGGGTTCGAGCAGCTCGTCGGCGGGCCGGGCGACCACCCCGGCGTGGCGGCGGATGCCCGCCGGCGAGGTCGGGCGGCCGAAGGCGAAGCCCTGGGCGTGGCGGCAGCCCATCTCCCCCAGGCGACGCCGCTGCTCTGCGGTCTCGACGCCTTCGGCGACGACGTGCAGCCCGAGGCCGGCCGCCATCCGGATGCAGGCCTCGACGATCGCGTCGGCGGCGGGGTCGTCCATCATGTCGGTGACGAAGGCGCGGTCGACCTTCAGCACGTCGATGGGGATCTGCCGCAGCTGGACGAGGGAGAAGTAGCCGGTGCCGAAGTCGTCGACGGCGATGCGGACCCCCGCGGTGCGGAGGGTCAGGAGCACCTCGACGAGGGTCTCGGCATCCGCAGCGTCCCGTTCGGTCAGCTCGAGGGTCAGCTGATCCGGTGGCATGTCGACGCGCCGCATGATCGCCAGCAGGTCGCGGACGTAGCCGGCGCGTACCAGCTCGCGGGCGGACACGTTCACGTTGACGGGCAGGACGAGGCCGCCGTCTGCCCACTCGCGCCACTGGCGGCACGCCGTCTCGAGCACGAACTCCCCCAGCGGGTGGATCAGGCCGCTGCCCTCCGCCACCCCCACGAACGCCACCGGATCCTGGGGGCCGAGGCGCGGATCGTCCCAGCGGACGAGGACCTCGACGGACTGCACGATCCCGGTGTCGAGGTCCACGACCGGCTGGTACGCCGTCGAGAGCGCCCCCTCCTCGATCGCCCGGCGCAGTCCCTGCTCGACCTGGAGGCGGTGGATCGCCGCGGTGCGCAGGTCGTCGTTGAACAGCACGACGCGCTCCGCCGCGCGCTTGGCGCGGTACATGGCCGCATCCGCGTCGGCGATCATCGAGCTCGACGTGGTGACCGCGTCGCTCGACAGCGCCACGCCCACGCTCGCGTGCACCCGGACCTCGATGCCGGCGAGGGTCTCGATGGCCGAGGTCGCGGACACGTACCGGCGCCCGACGTCGACCGCCCGCTCCGCACCGTCGACCCTCGGCACCAGCACGACGAACTCGTCGCCGCCGAAGCGCGCGACGACCTCGTCCCCCTGGCGTGCGGCGAGGAGCCGCTCGGCCACGGCGACGAGCACCCGGTCGCCGGCCTCGTGCCCGAAGCTGTCGTTGACCAGCTTGAAGTCGTCGAGGTCCATGAACAACACCGCGCAGCGGCCACCGTCGACCGCACGATCCGCGAGCGCCGACTCGAGGGCGGCCTCCAGGTGCGGCCGGTTGGGCAACCCCGTCACCCGGTCCGTCGTGGCCTGCTGGGCCAAGGTCCGCTGGGCCTCCTCGTGGCGGCCGATCGCCGCGTCGCGCTGGCTGAGCACGTCGAGGATGCGGACACCGCCGAGGGCCAGCGCGAGCACGGTGAACAGCCCGTAGTGGTAGCGATCCCCCGGTCCCCACGGCCCGATGACGAGACCGAGCGGGATGCTCGACAGGCAGGCGCCGAGGACCAGCATCCGGCGGGTCGTGAGCGAGGGTCCCTGCGGATCGAGCGGGCGGGTGAGGGCCACCGCCGAGGGGTGGAGGGCCGCGCCCACCGCCAGCGCGCCGCCGACGAGTGTGGACGCGCCGATCGCCCCGGCGAGGCCCGCGCCACCGGCGTCGGCCGGTGCGCCCCGCAGCGCGACGACCATGAGCACCCCCTGGACGACGAACCCGGTCGTCGCCGCCACGATCAGCCACAGGCTGGCGCAGGAGCGTCCCTGGACCACGAGGATCCCCGTGAGCCACAGCATCATCGCCGCAGCGGCCAGCAGCAGCAGGGTGTTGACGGCGGCTGCGGGGTTCAACCCGCGCTCCACGGCGGGTTGGACGACCCACTCCCAGGCGAGCGTGGCCGGGACGGACGCCGCCAGGGCACCGTCGACGAGCAGCTCCACCTGCCGTCCGTAGGCCCGCAGCCTGACGAGGGCGTACATGCCGGCGATGAAGCAGGCGTGGATGCCCAGCTCGAGCAGGTTGGCCGGTGAGGCGGCCTGGTCGAGGTAGGTCGGCAGGTCGCTCGACAGCCACACGCTGTTGGCGAGGGCGCTCACGAGGCCGCCGACGGCGAACATCCGCCACGGCCCGGCCTCTCCCGTGGGCACCGACTGGGCCCTGCGCCAGGCCACCGCCGCGCCGAGGACCGACAGCCCCATGGCTGCGAGGGCGATCAGCCACCGCGCCCTCGGCGCGCCGAGGAGGACCACCGCGGTGCACACCGCGACCGTCGCCGCCCCCACACCACTGGATGACCGGTTGTGGACCCGCACGTCGCTCCTCGTCGGCTGGACTCCCTGAGCCTCTATCGGCTGGAGGTCGGCACGGTGTAGGTCGTCGTGTAGGACTCCTCGATCGGCGAGCCACCCGGCGCGGTCCGGATCCGGTCGACCGTGATCGAGAACGACCCGCCGCAGGCGCAGGGCCCGGTTATCGTCTGGACGTCCCAGTAGGGCGTCGACCAGAACGTGACCGTCACCGAGGTGGCGTCGGTGTCGGTGTCGACGAGGATCGCGTGCGGCGTGTCGTTGCGGATCTCGAGGTTGACGTTCGGGTAGTTGATCGTCGCCTCGCGCCCGGCGGGGTACCGGTCGAAGTAGAAGCTGTGCGGCTTCCAGTCCACCAGCTCGACACCGGCGAACCACGCCGCGTTGAAGAACGTCGTGGCGAACTGGCTGACCCCGCCGCCCACGTCGCTCACCAGCTCGCCGTCGAGGATGGCCCCGCCGAGGGTGAAGCCGTTGTCCACCGTGCGCCGGCCGACCGCGTGGTTGAGCTCGTAGGACTCGCCTGGCCGGATGATCGTCCCGTCGACGATCTCGGCGATCCGGGCGATGTTCTGGTTGCGGGACTGCCCGGCGGTGAAGAAGGTCGTGAAGGTCGACACCGGCGCGGTGATGCCGAGCTCCGCCGGCTCGACGTCGGGCGCCTCGGTGCCGGCCACCGACACCTCCCCCCCGCCGGCCAGGGCGGCATCGACGATCCCCGCGATCGTCGCCTGCCGGTCCGGTTCGAAGCCGGAGCGGGTGCCCTCCACGACCACCTCGCCGCTGATCTCCGACACGTCGGTCAGGTCGTCACCCCGCTCGGGCGTGGGCGAGCGGTCCACGACCGTCGCCTCCACGTCCGGGGGGATCGCCGCGGTGTCGAGCAGCGCCACGATCCGCGGTGGCGGGGTCCGGGGGTCCGGGACCAGGGTGAGGCGCTCGCCGGGGGCGGCGCCGTCCACCGGCTCGACGTCGACGAGGGCCCGGAGCTCGCGAGGGGTCAGCGTGATCGCCGTCCGGGTGAGCTCGTCGGCTGCGGCGGTCCCGCCGTCCTCCTCGCTCGGCGGCGTCGGCGTCGTGGCGACCAGCGTCACCTCGGCGGCCTCGAACCGCTCGAGGGATGCGGTGACCGCGTCGATGTCCGCCTGGGCGACGGCCGGCGGCTCGACCTGCCCGTCGACGTCGACGTCGACGACGTCGGGCCAGTCCTGCGGGGAGGTGGTGGCGATGGTCCGGACGGCGTCCTCGACGGCGGTGTCGACCGCGGCGGTCGACACCGTGACACCGTCGGCACCGTCGGCGACCTCGACCCCGGCGGCGGTCACCACGACGTCAGCCGGCTGGGGCGGCCGCGAGATGGCCTCCGCGACGTCGTCGAGCACGTCGGGGGCGGGCGGTCTGGTGGTGAAGGGCACCGCGACCGGCCCGTCGGTGATCCGCTCGGCCCAGACCTGCAGCGAGGGCAGCCCCCGGCCGATCTCGGCAGCCGATCGCGCCTCGTCGACGTCGAGGCCGAGGTCTGCACCGGTGAACGTGGCCTCGGTGCCGACCGTCGTGGTGAACCGGAGCCGCACGTCGGCGAGCGCCTGCTGGGCCTCACCCAGCGCGACCGGGGCGTCGCCGGCACCGGCCACGCGCGTCCCGGCCAGCGTCGTGCCGCCCGGCAGCAGGAGCGCACCGGCCACGCCCACCGCCAGGAGCAGCGCGACCGCTCCCCCCAGCCCCGCCCAGAGCCGCCACGGGCGCCGTCGCGCCTCCACGGTGAGGGTGGGGTGCCAGTCGGTCCGCGCGGAGCTCCCGTGGGGCTGCGGCGGTCGACCGGTCGGGTCGTCTGATCGCTGGTCCTGGTCGCGGGCGTGATCCGCATCGGTGGTCACGTCGCGCACGCCGGACACCGTATCGCACGTGGTCCCCGGGACCACGCACTCCCGGCACGTCGATGCCCGAGGTGCCGGCACCGCCGGCGGGGAGGGGAGGTGCTGCCCGGGCCTCACGGACCTGCCGAGCACGGGGGGAACCCAGCAGCGGGGCCAGGGCAGCGCTGCTGAGTGTAGGGCCTGGACGTCGGGTGCCAACCCACTTTGCGAAATCTTGGGACGTCGATGCGGGCGTTCATGAAGGACTACTTGACTCAATTTACTGTGAGTGGATATGGTCGCGCCCGTCCCCTCGCGAAGGTCGAGGACCCCATGACCCCCCAGATCCCCTACGTCCTGTTCCTCTGCGTCCACAACGCCGGTCGGTCCCAGATGGCCGCCGGCTGGCTGACGCACCTCGCCGGCGACGGCGCGGAGGTCTTCTCCGGCGGCTCGGAGCCCGCGGATGCGGTGAACCCCGCTGCGGTCGAGGCCATGGCCGAGGTCGGCATCGACCTCCGCGAGGCCCACCCGAAGCCCTGGACCGACGAGGTCGTCCGAGCCGCCGACGTGGTCATCACGATGGGGTGCGGCGACAGCTGCCCGATCTTCCCCGGCACGCGGTACGAGGACTGGCCCGTGCCGGACCCGGCGGGCAAGGGGGTCGAGGCGGTCCGGCCGATCCGCGACCAGCTGCGCACGCGCGTCGAGGCCCTGATGGCCGAGCTCGGCATCCCGACGGTCGGCGTGTGAGCGGCGGGGACCTGCTGCCGGACGTCGACGACCCCGACCGGGTGGCTCGCGCACGGGTCCACGCCGCGCTGGGCGACCCGGTGCGGTTGGCCATCGTCGAGGCGCTGGTGGACTCCGACCTCGCCCCCGACGAGGTGGCGGCCGCGCTCGGCGTGGGCACCAACGCGCTGGCGCACCACCTGAACGTGCTCGAGCGGGCCGGCGTCGTCGACCGCACCCGATCCCACGGCGATGGGCGCCGGCGGTACCTCATCCTCCGCGGAGACCGCCTCGCGCACCTCGTCGACGCTCGCCGGTGGCGTGCGGGGTCGGTGCTGTTCGTCTGCACGGCGAACGCGGCCCGGTCCCAGATGGCCGCGGCCCTGTGGGCCCTCCGGTCGACCGTCCCGGCGAGCTCTGCGGGCCGCGACCCCGCGACCGCGGTGGCCGACCTCGCGGTCGCCACCGCAGCGCGCCACGGCCTCGAGATCCAGCCGGCCGCGCCGCGCGGCTACGGCGCCGTGGACGAGTCGCCGGGGCTGGTGATCAGCGTCTGCGACCGCGCGCGGGAGGCCGACGTGCCCTTCGACGCCCCGCGGTTGCACTGGTCGGTACCCGACCCCGTGGCCGCCGGCGACGCCGAGGCGTTCGAGGCCGCCTTCGACGTGCTCGACCGGCGGATCAGCCAGCTCGCCCCCCGGGTCGTCGCACCGTGACCGGGGGTGGCGCCGTGCCCAGCCGTGCGGACGACCAGGTCGCCGCTCGCCCACCGGTCGTGCCGGACCCCGCGGCCGTCGAGCGGCACACCCCCCTCCCCCGGGCGGCGCTGGCGGAGTTCGTCGGCACCGCGATGCTGCTCGCCGCCATCGTCGGGTCGGGGATCATGGCCGAGACCCGCTCACCCGCCGACGCGGGCCTCCAGCTGCTCGAGGCCGCGGTGGCGACCGGCGCGGTGCTGGCGGCGATCATCGTGGCCCTGGGTCCGGTCTCCGGCGCGCACCTGAACCCGTGCGTGACCCTGGCCGACCGGGTGCTCGGCCGGATGCGCTGGCCGACCGCCGCCGCCTACGTGACCGCCCAGGCCGGCGGCGCGGTCGCGGGCGTCGTGGTGGCCAACGTCATGTTCGACGGACCGGCGGTCTCGATCTCGACCACGTCGCGGTCCGGGGTCGGCCAGTGGGTCGGCGAGGTCGTCGCCACGTACGGGCTTGTGCTCATCATCTTCTCCCTCGTGCGGGCGCGGGCGTCGCTCGCGGCGATCGCGGTGGCGGTCGGCGGGTACATCGCGGGTGCCTACGTGTTCACGTCGTCGACGAGCTTCGCCAACCCGGCGATCACCCTGG
Organism: Euzebya sp.; assembly: GCF_964222135.1. NCBI lineage: Bacteria > Bacillati > Actinomycetota > Nitriliruptoria > Euzebyales > Euzebyaceae > Euzebya > Euzebya sp. Next base: position 6,941 of record NZ_CAXQBR010000029.1, on the reverse strand, counting down.
CGCGGACCCTGACCGACACCTTCGCCGGGATCGCCCCCGCCGACGTCGCGGCGTTCGTCGCAGCCCAGCTGCTCGGGACGCTCCTCGCTGTCGGCACGGTCACCCTCCTGCACCCGCCCCCACCGAACAATCCTGCTTGATGCATCCATCTGCATTGATGTAGTGTCCGCGTGGATGACGGCGACGACGGTGACCGGCCCCGCGGCCCTGCGGCTGCTCGGCGACGACCGGCGTTGGCGCCTCCTGCAGGAGCTGGCCCGCACCGATGCGCGCGTCGGCGAGCTGGTCCAGCGCATCGGCAGCCCCCAGAACCTGGTCTCCTACCACCTGGCGCAGCTGCGGCGCGCCGGGATCGTGTCCACCCGCCGGAGCACCGCGGACGGGCGCGACACCTACTACCGCCTCGAGGTCCAGCGGTGCGGTGAGCTGCTGGCCACGGCCGGTGCGCAGCTCACGCCCTCGCTGCACCTGACCCGCCGCCGTGGACCGCGCCGCTTCACGGGACCACCCCGACGCGTGCTGTTCCTCTGCACCGGCAACAGCGCTCGCTCGCAGATGGCCGAGGCCCTGGCCGTCCACCTCTCCGACGGCGCGGTCCAGGCCCGTAGCGCGGGGAGCCACCCGAAGCCTGTGCACCCCTACGCCGTCCAGGTGATGGCCGAGCGCGGCATCGACATCTCGACGGCGACGAGCCGACACCTCGACGAGGTGGTCGACCACCCCGTCGACCGCGTGATCACCCTCTGCGACAAGGTCCGGGAGGTGTGCCCCGAGCTGCCGGGTGCGACCGCGTCGCACTGGAGCACGCCCAACCCCGCGGACGCCGAGGAGGCGGACCGCTACGACGCGTTCGCCCGGACCGCCGCCGAGCTCGAGGACCGCGTCGGCGTGCTGCTCGACGAGCTCTCCACCCCTGCTGACGAGGAGGACCCCGATGGCCGCTGAGATGTCCGCTGACCCGACCCGCCAGGACCCGATCTCCGGGCCGACCGTGCACGTGCGCTACATGGTCGACGACGTCGAGCGGGCCCTCGACTTCTACACCACCCACTTCGGCTTCACCGCCGGCACCGTCGCCCTGCCGGCCTTCGCCGATGCGGTGCGCGGCCACCTGCGGCTGCTGCTGAGCGGGCCGAGGAGCTCCGCGGGGCGGCCGATGCCGGACGGCGACCTCCCCGGGCCGGGCGGCTGGAACCGGATCCACCTGGTGGTCGATGACCTGGCCCGCGAGGTCGCCCGTCTCCGCGGAGGGGGTGTCGCGTTCCGGAACGACGTGGTGACGGGACCCGGCGGCTCCCAGATCCTGGTCCAGGACCCGGCCGGCAACCTCGTCGAGCTGTTCCAGCCGGCCGCCGCCGGCGGGTGAGCGGCGTGACGCGGTTGGCGCGGCGCCTCCGCACGGGGGATGCGGTGGTGATCGGGCTCGGGGCCATGCTGGGCGCCGGCGTCTTCGCCGCCCCAGGTCCTGCGACCGCGGCGGCCGGGGGGTGGGTGCTCGTCAGCCTCGGCCTCGCCGCGGTCGTGGCGTACTGCAACGCGACCTCCTCCGCGCAGCTCGCCGCGCTCCACCCCGAAGCCGGCGGGACCTACGTCTACGCCCGCGAGCGCCTCGGCGGCTACTGGGGGTTCCTCGCCGGCTGGAGCTTCGTCGTCGGCAAGACCGCCAGCCTCGCGGCGATGGCGCTGACCGTCGGCGCCTACGTGGCGCCGGACCTCGCCCGACCGATCGGCATCGCCGCGGTCGTCGCGCTGACCGCCGTCAACTACCGCGGCGTGGAGAAGACCGCCCGGCTGACCCGCGTGATCGTGGCAGTCGTCCTGGTGGTGCTCGCCCTGGTGGTCGCCGCTGCGCTGGTCGGCGGGGACGCCGTCCCGCCGTCGTCCGCCGGCGCAGCGCCGACCAGCCCGTGGGGCGTCCTGCAGGGCGCGGGCCTGCTCTTCTTCGCCTTCGCCGGCTACGCCCGCATCGCCACGCTCGGGGAGGAGGTCGCCGACCCGGCCCGCACCATCCCGCGGGCGATCCCGCTCGCCCTCGGGATCGTCGTCGCGGTGTACGCGGTGGTGCTGGGCACCGGCCTGCGGGCGGTGGGTGCCGAGGGTCTGGCGGGATCTCGCGCGCCGCTGGCGGACGTCGTGGCCGCCGGCGGGTGGTCGGCGCTCGAACCGGTGGTGCGCGTCGGGGCCGCGGTCGCGGCGGGGGGTGTGCTGCTGTCCCTGCTCGCGGGGGTCAGCCGCACGACGCTGGCGATGGCCCGCCGCCGCGAGCTGCCCGGCTGGTTGGATGCCGTCCACCCCACCCACCGCACCCCGCACCACGCCGAGGTCGCGGCTGCCGCGATCGTGATCGCGATCGTGCTCGTCGCGGACCTGCGCGGCGCGATCGGCTTCAGCTCGCTCGCCGTGCTGACCTACTACGGCCTCGCCAACGCGTCGGCGTTCACGCTGCGGGGTGCCGAGCGCCGCTGGCCACGCTGGCTGGCCGGCCTGGGCGTGGCCCTCTGCGCGGTCCTGGCGCTCACCCTCCCCCCGGTGGCGGTCGTCGGCGGTGCGGCGCTGCTCGCCGCGGGATCCCTGGTGTGGGCCGTCGCACGCCGGACGGTCGGCGCGAGCGGTCGGGGGTGAGGCCAGTCGGGGGTGAGGCCAGTCGGGGGGGGTCAGTCGGGGGGAGGCCCCGTCATGGCGTCGGGAAGGACCGGTCCCCGAACAGGATGCGTCGGGCTGCGGCTCGCCCGGCGGGGGTGCGCAGGGGCACGAACGACGCGCTGGCGAGCGCGGGCGTGCGGACCAGCGACAGGCCCCGCCGCAGGAGCAGGCGACCGCGGAACCGAGCGCGCAGGGCAGCCCCGTCGTAGCGGGCCAGCCGGTCGCGTCGGCCGGTCCTGAGCGCGTCGTCCAGCACCTCTGCGGCCAGCTCGGACAGCCGCAGGCAGGGGTCCAGCCCACCGGCGGTGAGGGGCGAGACCGCCCCTGCGGCGTCGCCGACCAGCAGCCCGTCCGGGCTGGCGATCCCCCGCAGCAGGCCGCCGACGGGGATCGGCCCGCCCCGTCGCTCGACCTGACCGGTGCGGCGCGCCGCCGGCAGGCCCGGTGCGGAGGCCGCGAAGCGGTCTAGGGTGCGCACCATCCCGCAGCTGAAGCGGTCGGGGTATCCGGCCACCCCCACGTGGGCGTGCGCGCCGTCGTCGACGACCCAGGCCAGGTAGCCCGGTGCGAGGGAGGGGTCGAGGACGCAGTGGAAGGTCGGCGGGCCGACGGGGCCGGTGGTGGCGTACACCTCCTCGGCCCCGACGATGAGGTGGCGGTTCCGGTCGAGGCCGAGGTGCCGCGCGACGTGCGAGCGAGCCCCGTCGGCGCCGACGACGAACCGCGCCCGGACGGCGGCCGGGCCGGTCGGCGTGTCCAGCGCGTGGGTGTCGAGGTGTCGGCCGGCGTACCGGGTGCCGAGGGCGAGGTGCACCCCGGCCCGCGCGGCCCGGTCGGCGGTCGCCTCGTACAGGGGGCCCATGTCGCCGACGCGGTACTCGTCGCGGTCGCTCTCGAGGACCACCGGGCGTCGCCGGTCGGGCGGGTACAGGACGACCCGGCGGATCGGCGGTCCGAGGTGTGCGGTGGGCAGGTCGAAGTCGTCGAGGGTCCGGCGGACGAAGATCCCTGTCGTCCGGATCGTCCCGGAGAGCGTCGGTCGCCGCTCGACCAGGTGGACGGCGTGCCCGAGCTCGGCCAGTCGGGTCGCGGTGTGCAGCCCCGCCAGGCCGGCGCCGACGACGAGGACGTCGGTCTGGCCGTTCACTCCTCCACCCACTCGAGGAGGTCGCCGGGCTGGCAGCCCAGGACGCGGCACATCGCGTCGAGGGTCGAGAACCGGACCGCCTTGGCCCGCCCGTTCTTCAGCACCGCCACGTTCGCGGGGGTCAGGCCGACCCGCTCGGCGAACTCCCCCACCCCCATCTTGTGCTTGGCGAGCTCGACGTCGAGGCGCACGACGATCGGCATCAGATGACCCCCTCGAGGTCCGACCGCAGGGTCGTGGCCTGCACCAGCAGGGCGCGCATGACCACGACGAGGAGGCCGAGGACCGCGCCGGCGAGCAGCACGACCCCGAGCGCGGCGACGAGACCCGGCCCGTCCCAGGTGGCCGCCACGTAGCCGAACGTGGCCAGCATCAGCACCCAGCCGACGGCCACCGCGCCGACGATCGCGTCGACCCAGGCGAAGGCTCCCTCGTCGAAGATGCGGTCACGCCGGACCAGTGCGAGCAGCCGCCAGGTGCAGACGATCACCACCTCGACGCAGACCAGCTCCAGCACCGCGACGACGAGGGTCGGCCACCGCAGGTAGGCGAGCTCCGGGGTGCGCTCCGCCACGCGGGCCCACACCGCTGGCACGACGACGACCTGGGCGAGGAGGGACGCAGCGAACGCGAGCGCGAGCAGGATCCTGAGGGTGGCGACCACCCGATGCGCCGTAGCCATCAATCGATTGTCGATAGCTGCCTATCGATTGTCAATAGAAGATGGTCATCCCTCGGATCTGACCACGGCGGTGGCGAGGAACAGCGGGTAGCTGGCGCCGTCCTTCTCGATCTCGTGGCACCGCTCGACGTGCACGTCGCTGAAGCCGGCCACGCGCAGCTCGTCCTGCAGGGCAGCGACCTCGAAGCCGTGGTGGCCGTCGAACCCCGGGTCGGTCGAGTGGGACGAGCCGTCCTCCGCCTCGAGGTCGACGACGCAGAGGTGCCCGCCGTCCTGCAGGAGGGTGGCGAACCCGCGCAGCACCGGGGCCAGGTCGGGGATGTGGTGGAGGGTCATGACGGTGGCGACGAGGTCGAACCGCTCGTCGGGCACCGCACCGGTGGCCAGGTCGAGGTCCCAGATCCTGGCGTCGTCCGGCAACGTCCCCGCGGCGACCTTGGCGAGCATCACCCTCCGCATGCCGGCGGACGGCTCCGCCAGCGTGATCGGTCCGACGTGGCCGGCCAGGGTCTGGGACACCAGCCCGGTCCCCGCCCCGTACTCGAGCAGCCGCGTCGACGGCGTGAGCGGCACGGACGCCCGGATGGCCGCGGCCACCACCCGGGCACGGTCGACCTTGGCGGGATCGTCGTCCCAGGTCTCGGCCCTGTCGTCGAAGTTCGTCGGCATCGCTGGTTCCCATCACACCCGGGGACTGGTCGCAGGACCTCATCATGCGCCGTCCGACGAGGTCGCCGACGGGTCGGTGGCCTGGCGGGCCGGGACTCGGACCGAGCTCTTGATGATCCGAGCGACCTCGAGGAGCCACTCCGCGAGGTCCTGGCCGAGGTCACGTGGCGGTGGTGGGAGATCCAGCCGACGCAGGGGGCGCGGGTGGTCCCGATGCCGTGCACACGTGGGCACGCCGTATGTGGGCGCGATCGGGGCCTACATCGCCTCTGGGCGAAGGAGGCCCCGATCGTGCATCAAACCGGGGGGGACCGCGTCGGGCGCGCAGGGCCGGGTCCCCCGGGAGCCACCTCGCGATCGCACCGCGGGCGCCTCGCGTGCGGCCGCGTACAGCGCCGCCGCCCGCCATCGCACCGCGGGCGCACAGTGGGAGCGCAAGCGGCATTCAGCGACCCGTCAACGCACCGCGGGTGCACGACGGGGACGTCGCCGCTCAGGGATGCCCGCCATCGCACCGCGGGCGCAGGGAGGGGCCGGAGGTCAGCGATGGCCATGCCATCAGTGGGCGCTGAGGGGCTCGAACCCCCGACCTCCTGCTTGTAAGGCAGTTCTGACGGGTGTGCTCCCACAGCAAAAGTGCAGGTCAGAGCAGGTTTGGCCGAACCTCGACGATCCGCCAAACACCCCCGTAGACCACTGCTTATGGCACGTAGGTGGCACGCGTATCGGGACGTTCAGAGGCCCACAGGCTGGCGTGCTCAACGGCCACGCCGTGCGACGGCGTGATGGCGGTTGGCGTCGATCCAGGTCTCGATGTCGTCTGGGTCGAAGCGGAGGAGGTGGCCCCACTTGATGTATGGGATGCGGCGTTCGTGGACGAGGCGGCGCATGTGGCGGACCTCGACGCCAAGGCGGTCAGCAACCTGGGCGATGGTCATGAGCCGGTCGGGACTGGCGGTGTCGGGCGGGGTCATGCACGTGCTCCTGATCGTGCCGGTCCGGGATGTGTGGATCGCGTGTCGCAGGTCGCACGTCGGGTGCCCAGTTGGCACCACCGTAGGGCCCCCGTGCAGATCGGATTGGGCCGCCGGTCTGCGCTCCTGGCGTCTTCACGCTCCACGCTCTGTTCAGACGGGACAACCACCCCGTCTGTGTCAGCGAATCTGAAGAATCCTCGTCGACGCCCGCTGTCCTGCTCGCGCACGGTCCCCGGCCCCACCGCGTCACCCCACCTCCTGACGACCGGACACACCTCTGGCAGATCGAGGAGGCCAGGGAGCGGTGGTGCACCTGTGAGGTGTGGAACACATCTCGGGGTGGTCCGGGTGCCGGTGTCGATGCGGGTGATGACCGCCGGCGCCGGCTACCGGTACCTGCTGAACTCCGTCGCCGTCGGCGACGCCGTCCGCGAGCCCGGACGTGGGCTGGTCGACTACTACACCGTCGAGGGCTGCCCACCAGGACGGTGGCTCGGCTCAGGGCTGCCCGGCCTGGGCAGCGGGCAGCTGCAAGCAGGTGCGGTGGTCACCGAGGAGCAGGTGGCACGCCTGCTCGGCCATGGCCGCGATCCGCTCACAGGCGATCCGTTGGGACGCGCCTACCCCCAGTACCGCACTCGGGCGGAGCGGATCGCCGGCCGCGTCGCCAGGCTCGACACGAACCTGGACGACGATGCCCGCGCGGCCGCCGTCGCACGGATCACGGCGGAGGAGTGGAAGCGGCGGTCCCGTCGTGCGGTGGCGGGGTTTGACTTGACGTTCAGCGTCCCCAAGTCGGTGTCGGTGTTGTGGGCGCTCACGG
>NZ_CAXQBR010000028.1 GCF_964222135.1 Euzebya sp. | reverse complement strand
GCCCGCGCGGCCGCCGTCGCACGGATCACGGCGGAGGAGTGGAAGCGGCGGTCCCGTCGTGCGGTGGCGGGGTTTGACTTGACGTTCAGCGTCCCCAAGTCGGTGTCGGTGTTGTGGGCGCTCACGGACGAGGTGACCCGCGGGGTGATCGTCGAGGCGCACCACGCGGCGATCCGTGACGTGATCGGCTTGGTGGAGCGGGAGGTGGCGGTCACCCGCATGGGCGCGAGGGGGCCGGACGGGGCGGTCGCCCACGTGCCGGTGGAGGGGGTGGTGGCGGCGGCGTTCGACCACTACGACTCCCGCGCCGGCGACCCGCAGCTGCACACCCATGTCGTCATCGCGAACAAGGTCAAGACGGTGCTGGACGGCAGGTGGCGCAGCCTGGACAGCCGTGCCGTGCACGCCGCGACGGTGGCGCTGTCGGAGCACTACAACGCCGTCCTGGCCGACCGGCTCACCGGCACCCTCGGCGTCATCTGGACCCAACGTGACCGCGGCGCGGATCGCAACCCGGGCTGGGAGATCGCCGGCGTGCCCGACGAGCTGCTGGACGCCTTCTCCTCGCGCACCGGCGACATCGGCGCGGCGACGGACCAGCTGGTCGCCGGGTACGTCGCCGCGCACGGCCATCAGCCGTCGCCGAGGGCGATTATCAAGTTGCGGCAGAGGGCCACGTTGGCCACTCGGCCGGACAAGGCGTTGCACTCCCTCGGCGAGCTGACCGACCGCTGGCACGTCACCGCCGATGAGCACGGCGCGCCGGCGGTCGCGTGGCTGCACGGTGCGCTCGCGGGACGGCCGCAGCAGCGGTTGCACGCCTCGGATCTGTCGCCGGAGACCCTTGAGGGGATCGCCGCCACCGTGGTCGAGGCGATTGGTGAGCGTCGGTCGACGTGGCGACGGTGGAACCTGCACGCCGAGGCGACCCGCCAGCTGATGGGCGTCCGGTTCCACAGCACCGCCGACCGCGACGCCGTTCTCACCGCCGTGATGCACGCCGCCGAGGCCGCGTCGGTCCAGCTCACCCCGCCTGACCTTGCGCCCGTGCCGGTGGAGTTGAGGCGCGAGGACGGCACCAGCGTGTTGCGCCCGCGGCACTCCGAGGTGTTCACCTCTGCCGAGCTCCTCGCCGCGGAGGACCGATTGCTGCAGCTGTCTCGGGCGACGCACGCACCTCGGGTTCCCGCCGTCACTGTCGTCCACCACGCCGGCGGGCTCGGCGACGACCAGGTCGCTGCCATCGAGAAGGTGGCCATGTCCGGCCGTGTGCTCGACATCCTCGTCGGCCCGGCCGGCGCAGGCAAGACCACCACCATGCGCACCCTCCGCACCGCGTGGGAGCACCTCTACGGCCCCGGCAGCGTCATCGGCCTCGCGCCGTCCGCCGCGGCCGCCGAGGTCCTTGGCGCTGACCTCGACATCGACACCGAGACCACCGCGAAGTGGCTCCACGACCTCCAAGCCGGCAAGGCCGGCTTGGGTGCCGGGCAGCTCATGATCGTCGACGAAGCCTCCCTCGCCGGAACCCACACCCTGCACCGCATCGCCACCGCAACCGCCGACGCAGGAGCGAAGCTGCTCCTTGTCGGCGACCCCGCCCAGCTCGCCGCCGTCGATGCCGGCGGAGCGTTCAGGCTGCTCGCCATCGACCGCGACGACGTCGCCGAGCTCACCGACGTCCGCCGGTTCCACCACGACGGGGAGAAGACGGCTTCCATGCAGCTGCGTGACGGCAGCCCCGCCGTGCTCGACACCTACGCCAGCCGTGGACAGCTTCACGACGGCGACACCGACGCGATGCTGGACGCCGCCTACACCGCCTGGCACGCCGACCTCGCCGACGGCAAGACCAGCTTCCTCATCGCCCCGACCCGCGAGCACGTCACCGCCCTCAACCAGCGCGCCCACACCGACCGCGTGGCCGCCGGCGACGTCGACCCGTCCACCGTCGTCCGCTTGCACGACCGAACGCTTGCCGGTGTCGGCGACGTGATCGTGACCCGCCGCAACCACCGCCGGCTCGCCGACGCCTCAGGACGGTGGGTCCGCAATGGCGACCACTGGACCGTGTCCTCGATCCACGCCGACGGCACCCTGACCGTCCACGGGCACGGCGGCACCGTCCACCTCCCGGTCGAGTACGTGGCTGAGCACGTCGAACTCGGGTACGCGGTGACGGCCCATCGAGCCCAAGGCGCGACCGTCGACACCGCTCACGCCATCGTCACCCCGGCGATGACCCGAGAGACGCTGTACGTCGCCATGACCCGCGGGCGGAGCGCGAACATCGCCTACATCGCCACCGACGCCGCGAAACTCGAGCCCCATCACGACGGAGGCAACGCAACCGGCCGAACGGTGCTCGCCGGCGTCCTGGCCCGGGTCGGTGCAGAGCGGTCCGCACACGAAGCGCTCCGGGACGAGCAGGACCGGTGGGGCAGCATCGCCCAGCTCGCCGCGGAGTACGAGACCATCGCCGCCGCCGCCCAACACAACCGCTGGACCCGCTTGATCGGCACCTGCGGCCTCACGAGCGACCAGGCCGACCAAGTCCTCACTTCCGACGCGTTCAGCCCCCTCACGGCCGCGCTACGACGAGCCGAGGCCCACCACCTCAACCCGGAAGAGCTTCTCTACAGGCTCGTCGCCGCCCGGGACCTCGACGACGCTGACGACATCGCCGCCGTGCTCCACCACCGCGTCACCCTCGCCACCACGAAAGCGTCGCGAACCCAGCAGCGGCCCGCGCAGCTGGTCGCCGGACTCATCCCCAGAGCCGACGGCCCCATGACCGACGAGATACGTGTAGCTCTTGACGACCGCGAGCACCTGATCATCCAGCGGGCAGAAGCTGTGCTCCGGGGGGCAGTCGCGGGCGGCGCATCGTGGCTCCGCCACCTCGGCGCATTGCCGCCGTGGGCTGCGCAGCGCCATCGATGGAGCCGCGAGCTCCTGACCGTCGCGTCCTACCGGGACAGGTATGCCATCACCGCGGACACTCCACTTGGGCCGCCACCCTCATCGGAGGCCCAACGCGCCGACGCATCCATCGCCGCTGCCGCACTTGACCGCCACCGCCTCCGCTCCTCCTTGGCGGGACAGCATGATGCCCACGACACGCGACACGAACCACCCAGGAATCGTGAGACCGTGACCGCCATCGATGTCGCCTGGAGGCCGCGACTGTCGTCGAGATTCGACGAGATTCGCTGACACAAACGGGATAGCTGCTGCGTCTCATCGGGCGTGGAGCGTGGAGGAGTCAGGAGTGCAGGCCAGAGGCCGAATCCAGTCTGCACGGGGACCCTACGGTGGTGCCAACTTGGCACCACCGTGGCACCTGCGGAAACGCGGACCACACACTCAGCTCGCCACCGTCGTGTACCGGCGACTGCTGGCTGATCGCGGTTCGGGGCGGACAAGTGGAGACGAGACCGAAGTCCGCGTGACCGGATCCCACTCCATCACCGGTTCTTGATTCGAGTCACGCCCCGAACCACCCCCGCACCCTACGCCCTCCACCGTCCCGCCGGAACCGGGCATGAGACCGCATCGTCGTGCCCTCGACGACGCACCAGATCAAGACCCCTTGACACAGAGAGGGTCCGCTACCGCATGCCTGACCGTGGCAGGCTCTGGCACGGCACCCACGAGCACCACGGCCTCTCTCGCCAGGTGATCGCATGGACACCCACCAATCCGCTCTGAAGGAGGGTGCCAATGCCACTCATCTGCAAGTTGGTGCCCCGTGTCTATCACGCCGAGAACTACACCCGTGTCACGCCTTCACATCGCTACCAATCGGCATGGTCCTCGGGACATTCACCTGTCACAGTGACTGATCTCGTCGAGGCGATTGCTGGACTACTCTGAAGTACGCCGACGATCTCGAAGCGTATGTTCATGCCGACCACCAGATCCTCAGGCGCCAATTCCGACCCGTCCTCACAGGCTACGGTAGCCGAGCTCAGTCCCAGCACGGCCTCTTCCCCGACCGAGGAGACGAGGTCGCCCGTCACCGCCACCAGAGGACCAAGAGGACCCTCCTCAATTATCCGTCCCTGACCCTCCGGAAAGTTCTGTTCCACTGGAGTGCCGTCCACAATGACCACCCCTTCCCTTTCAGAGGACGGACTATCCGGGGACACCTCATCGGCACGGGCGCAACCACCAGATGCCGAAAAAAGTGAACCTATCAACAACACCGAAGCAATATGACGGTGGACGGGTTGACCAGATCGCTCTCGGTCACACCTAGGCGCCCTCGAACGTGCGAGCCGACTATGGCTGCGATCGGCGAACATCAACTTCACATGAGATCGGGCCGGCGAATCCTGAGCGTGATATCTTCATGTTCGTTCAACTCGTTCGAATGCGCACGGACAGGTGGTCCTCAACGTTCTTAACAAAGGTACCGTACATGAAGCAGATGTTGCCCGATTGTGCAGCGTACCGGCCACTGTGGACTCCGACAGCCTGGGCGGAGATGACTACCGGTGCCCCACTGTCGCCAACATCAGTACACATGTTGTAGGCGATCATCCCGTTGAAGGTCTGTCCCTCAACCGTGTGGTTGTTCAATGTACTATGTGTGGCACCGCACTTCCATCCGGTTGCGGCACCAGAGGAGCATACACCAATGTTGGCACCGATGGACACCCCCGTGTACCTCGATGTGATCGCAACTGCATGACTGCTGGTCTGGCGGAAATACCACCTTGAAACAGCCCAATCCACGGGATCGTTCGGGACGTTCGGGATGACTTGGATCCGTCCAGCGTCGATGTTCCCACCGAATGGTCTAAAAGCCGCGGCCGGGAGATTTCCTACATCGGCGCCACTGTGATGATCCACGGCCACGAATCCTGGAACTGATCCAAGGCAGTGTGAAGCTGTGATTACGAACGGGACCTGAGTATAGACCTTGTCGTAGGCGTTGTAGCCGATTGTGCAATGAATGGCTGCGTTCGGTCCCATAGTGCAGTACGGTGCCACCTCGCAGGGGGTTGCAATGTGCTCTGGAATTTCCGGCGCATGTGCTTGCGTTGGCTGGGACACCCTGTAGGAGGGGGTCCGGCCTCGCCTCGACGACGTGGATTGCGCCCGGTGGAGCGCCTGAGCTTGCGGAGCGCCTCGAGCTTGCCGTTGCCCTCATCGATCTTGTGGAGGTAGTAGACGCGGCCAGGACCGCCGTTGCGGACCTGGCAGCGAGCGGCGTGCAGCACCTTGTTCATCTGCCGATCGCCACGTCCGCGACAGCCGGTGGCGCACCACATCGCCGGAGGAGGCCTCCAATGGGGCGGTGCCACAACAGGCCGCGAAATGCCCGGCGGTCGGGAAGCGGGACACGTCACCGACGATGGCGATGATCGTGGCCGCGCCCACGTCGGCGATGCCATCAGGCTGATCTGCCGAGGAGTTCGTGACGTCAAGATCGTCGAGAGGGACCTGTCGCCCTCGAACCGGCAAGACCACCCACGGCGTCCGGGCGCGGAGCCACGCCACGACGTAGCGCCAGTCATCCGGTGTGACGTGCTGCACGTCGTGAGCTGACCCCAGCGAACCCGGCGGCGAAGGGCCGCCCCTCCGGCGGGACGACCAGGAACCCCCGCGCCCCTGCCGTGGTCACCGACGATCCTCCAGCCGCGTCACCGACGCGCCGGCCGCCTGGTCGATCGCCTGGCCCAACAGCTGCGCGATCGTGTCCGCCCGATCCGATGCCGCGTGCTGGTAGCGCATCGCCGCGACCATCGTCTTGTGGCCCAGCCGGTCCATCACCTCCCGCAACGTCGCACCCTGCGCCGTCGCCAGCGTGGCCCCCGTCCCCCGCAGGTCGTGGAAGCGCAAGCCCTTCGGGATCGTCGGGTCCTCAGCCGCCGCGACGTCCAGTGCACGGCGCCACAGCTTGCCGACGTAGTTGTGCTCCACGGGATTGCCGTGCGGGCGGGTGAAGACCCACGCCTCCGGCTCGGTCCCCGTGTGCGCCGCCATGTGCGCCTCGACCACGTCCATCACCTGCCGTGGCAGCGTCACGCTGCGGAGGCTCTGCGACTTCGGATCCCGGATCAGCAGCCCCTCGTACCGGTCCCGCTGGACCTGGCGACGGACGTGCACCCTACTGCCCAACGGGTCCACATCCGCACGCTGCAACCCGGCGCACTCCCCCACCCGGAGACTGCCGAATGCCGCGAGCGGCACGATCGCGGCCAACCGCTCCGGGAAGTGCTCGGCGATGGCGAACACCTGCGGGATCGTGGCGATCGGCCGCTCCGCGCTGTGCTCCTTGCCCCCGTTCGTGACCTGGCACGGGTTGATCAGGATCCGGCGGTCCTTCACGGCCCCGTTCAGGATGGCCCGCAGCAGCCGGTAGGCCTTCGCCTGGTTGCTCTGGCTCGTCGTGCGGCCCAGCTCGGCATGCCAGACGTTGACCGTGCTGGGCTCGAGGTCCGCGAGGTGGAGGTCGCCGAGCTGGGGGAGGATGTACAGCCGCAACAGCGACCGGTACAGCGTCAACGTCTTGGGTGCCAGCCCCGGGTGCTCCTCGATCCACTTCCGTGCGTAGGCCTGCACCGACACCTGCCCGCGCTCGGGCGACACGAAGGCGCCCCGCTGGACGTCGGCGACGGCGCCGGCCAGGGCGACCTTCGCGTCCGCCTTCGTCGCGAACGTGCCCAGGCTGAGCAACCGGTTCGTCCCCCGCTCCCGCACCCGCACCTGCCACCGCCCGGACGTCAGCTGGCGGATGTTGCCGCCATGTGCTCGCCGGGCGCGCCCTGCCATCGCACCAGCATGGCACAGCGGGTCTGCTTATGGCACGTACGTGGCACGGCCGGTCGTCCGAGTCCGGCGTCCAACACACAGCATGCCGCTGACCTGCGGTTTCGTCGGTGGGCGCTGAGGGGCTCGAACCCCCGACCTCCTGCTTGTAAGGCAGGCGCTCTCGCCAGCTGAGCTAAGCGCCCGAGCGCCGCCGTCGCGACGGCGGGGGCCACATCCTACGATGCGGCCCATGAGCGACACCGGACCGTCCCAGCCGCAGCCGCCGCAGCAGCCGAAGATCTCGATCAAGGTCGACGACGAGCGGAAGTTCGGCACCTACGCGAACTTCCTGGTGGTCAGCCACTCCGCCCACGAGTTCACGCTCGACTTCTGCCAGATCATGCCGGGCGGGGAGCAGGGCCAGGTCCAGGCCGAGGTGGTGAGCCGGGTGAAGATCGCCCCGACGATGGTCGGCAAGGTTATCCGGGCCCTCAACACCAACATGACGGGGTACGAGGACAAGTTCGGGATGGTCTCCGAGATCGGCTAGCGTGCGGCCCGCCCGACCGTCCGCCGAGCCAGGAGAGGGGCCGTGACCACCGCCGTGCAGCCGCCCGAGCACGAGGCCGACTGGGTCGACCTGGGCCTCGAGCGCGGCCCGGCCGAGGACCTCCTCGACCGCTGCGTCGAGCTCCTCGACGCCACCGGCCGCGACGGCCGCCCGCGCCTCCGCTGGTACGTCAGCACGGACTCAGCGATCGTGCTCGGGCGGGGCCAGCGCCACGCTGAGCCCGTGCCCGGCCACGTCCAGCTGCAGCGCCCCTCCGGCGGCGGGGCGGTCCTGATGGACGGCGACCTCCTCTCCCTCGACGTGGTGCTGCCCGCCGATCACCCGTGGCTCGCCGACGACGACCTCGGTGCGGTCTTCTACCCGATCGGCCGGGCGTGGGCGGCGGCCCTCGAGCACCTCGGCGTCGCCGACGTGGCCCTCCACGACGGCCCCGCGACCGCCACCCGGCTCGGTCCGCCCGAGCAGCGCCCCCTCGCCGAGGTGTGCTACGCCTCCCTCGGCCGCAGCGAGGTCGTCGTCGCCGGCCGGAAGCTCGTGGGGCTCAGCCAGCGCCGGCGCCGCCAGGGCGCCCTCGTCCAGTGCGGGGTGATGCGCCGCTGGAACCCCTCCCCGCTCGTCGAGGCGTTGGCCGTCGACCCGGCGCGCGCCGCCATCGAGCGGGCTGCGGTCGGGCTGGACGACGTGCTCGTCCCCCCGGTCAGCGACTTCGCGCTGATGCGTGCGGTCCGCGCCCAGCTGGGGTAGGGACGCGGCCATGGCCACCAAGCTGATCGTCGCGTCCAACCGCGGGCCCGTGTCGTGGGTGCAGGACGACGACGGGGGGTGGACGCCGAAGCGCGGCGCCGGCGGGTTGATCGTCGCCCTCGGCGGCGCGCTGCAGCAGCGCCCCGGCACGTGGGTCTCGGTGGCGCTCGAGGAGGGCGACCGGGAGATGGCGGCCGCACACCCCGACGAGGCGTTCGAGGCCGAGACCGGCCAGGGCACGTTCACCCTCCGGCTGGTCGACGCCGGCGACCGGTACGCCGCCTACTACAACGAGGTCGCCAACCGGCTGCTGTGGTTCACCCTCCACCAGCTCTGGGCCGAGCCGTACGAGCCGGCCGGCCGGGCCTGGACCGAGGCGTGGGAGGACTACCAGGCCGTCAACGACCTCGTGGCCGAGGCGGTGATCGCCGAGGCCGAGGGCGTCGACGCGGAGATCCACCTGCAGGACTACCACCTGCTCACCGCCGCCCCGACGATCCGCCGGGCACTGCCGGACGCGAAGATCCTGCTGTACGTCCACACCCCGTGGGTGCACCCCACCTACTTCCGGCGCCTGCCCGACGTCATGGTCGAGGGGATCCTCGAGGGCCTCGGCGCCTGCGACCTCGTCGGCATCTCCGCCCCGGAGTGGGCAGCGAGCCTGCGCGACTGCATGGTCGAGCTGGGTGGCGGCGTGGCCGACTTCGACCGCATCCGGACGACCGGCACGTCGACCCTGGTCCGGGATTTCGTGCTCGGCATCGACGCCGCCGGGCTGGGGCAGGTCGCCCGGTCCGACGCGGCGAAGGCCGAGCGCGAGGACCTGCTGGCCCGCGCCGACGGGCGGACGCTGCTGGTCCGCGCGGACCGGACGGACCTCTCCAAGAACATCCTGCGCGGGCTGCACGCCTTCGAGCGGGTGCTGGAGGACGACCCGGACCTGGCGGACCAGGTGCACTTCCACCTGCTGCTCAACCCCTCCCGCCAGGGGGTGCCGGAGTACCGCGAGTACCTCGAGCGCTGCGTCGCCGAGGCCGACGGGATCCGCGAGCGGTGGGGTGAGGCGTGCCTCGAGCTCGAGACGACCGAGAACTTCCCCCGGGTCGTCGCGGCCCTGCAGTCCTACGACGTGCTCCTGACCAACCCGGTGCTCGACGGCACCAACCTGGTCGCCAAGGAGGGGCCCGCGCTGAACGACAACGACGGCGTGCTGGTCCTCAGCCGGACCGCCGGTGCGGCGACGACGATGGGCGACGCGCTGCTGGTCAACCCCTTCGACGTCGAGCAGCAGGCCGATGCGCTGCGTCGGGCGCTGACGATGCCGGAGGCCGAGCGCAGCCGGCGGGCGCTGTCGCTGAAGGCGGCCGCGGCCCAGGGGTCACCGGCGGACTGGCTCGCCGCCCAACGCGCCGCCCTCGCCGAGGCCCTCCGGTCCTGACGGTCAGGTGGTTCGTCAGGCACCGGCGGGCCGCCTGGGCCGGTCGGCGCCGGCTTCGAGGCCGCCGTCATCGCTGCCGAGCGGGGCATGTACGCGGCAGAGGTGGGCCGAGCTCGGCGCCGCCGTCGGGTCGCACCGTCTTCCACCTGCACGCCGTCCGGTGGCCCGTGATGGCCGACTGCACGTCGTCCGGTGCGCGGCGGTGGCGGGCTGCACGCTGTCCGGGACAGTCCCGGCTGGCGTGCAGTCGAGTGGTTGGCGGAGCGGGAGAACGTGCGGTTGGGCCCCGAACGTCCCCCGGGTGCTAGGCCGACCGGCCCTGGACGCGGTCGGCGACGGCCTCCAGCCAGGCGATCACGCCGTCGGTGCCGTCCACCACGATCGTGCCGGCCTCGCGCACCCGGTCGTCGGTCTCCTCGCCGTGGTCGACGGCGACCGCGAGCCCTCCCCGGCGGGCGACCTCCGCGAAGGCGGGCAGGTCCCCCAGGTCGTCGCCGGCGTACGCGACGTCGGCGTACCCGTCGGCGAGCGCGGCGACCGCGGTGCCCTTGTCGGCCTGCACGGGGGGACGCAGCTCGACGACCATCTTCCCGTCCTCGACCGCCAGCTCGCCGGATGCCGCCCGCACGGCCTCGCCCAGCGCGCGCGCCGCCCCCTCGCGGTCGGTCGCCCGCCGCCAGTGGACCGCCAGCGCCCTGCCCTTGTCCTCGAGCTCCGCGCCCGGCCACTCCGCCACCGCACCGGCCAGCGCACCGCGGGCAGCGTCGAGGTCGTCCAGGAACGGCTCGACCCGGTCGTCGGGGACCACCTCCCCGTCGACGACCCGCTCGAGGCCGTAGAGCCCGACGAGCTCCGCGCCGACCACGCCCACGCGCTCGGCGAGGAACGACGCCGGTCGCCCCGACACGATCGCCACCCGCCCCACGAGGCCGGCCAGGCGGTGCAGGACCTCCCGCGTCGCGTCCGGCATGGCGGAGGTGGCCGGATCCTCGACGATCGGGGCGAGGACCCCGTCGAAGTCGAGGACCAGGCAGGCCGTCGACGGGTCGCCCACGGGCCAGCCCGATCCGGTGGCCTCGGTCGCCTCGGTCGTCACATCAGCTCCGTTCGGTCGCCAGCCGCTGCAGCAGCGGGATGGCGGCGATCTTCTCCGGGGTGAGCTCCTCCCACACCACGCCGGGCGGGCGCGTGCGGCGCCCCTCGACGCGGATGACCCGCGTGGGGGTGACGATCAGGTCGAGGGGCACGTCGTGGTCGGTCAGGGGGATCCGGCCGGCATCGACGACCTGGGCATCGTGCACGGTGGTCGCCACGACCGTCCGCTCGGTGATGAGGCCGGCTGCCTGCGCGATCGCGAACTCGAGGTCGGCGAACCCGCCGCCCTTGCCGAGCCGGGCGCCGGAGGGGTCGACGGCGACGCAGCCGGTCACGACGAGCCCGATGGGGTCGAGGTCCTCCACCGCCACCGGGAGACCGTGCGTGCCCGACCCCTTGATGGAGCTGGCCGCGCGGGGCGAGACCGTCAGCTGGCCAGGCCGCAGCGCGACGAACGGGTGGTCCTCGGCCAGCCGCGGGACGGCCATGAAGACGACCTTGTCGTCCTCGAGCGCGCGCTGCCGCACCGGCCACTGCGGGCTGTCCGGGTTGGCCTTGACCGCGGTCACGTCGCGCCACTCCGGCTGGGCGCGGAGCCGCTCGGCGGCGTCCTCCGCCCCGACGAAGTTCGGGATGCGGTTGAACGCCCCCGGGAACCGGCTGGCGCCGGCGTCCACGACGGCCTGCCACACCTCGTCGCGGAGCGCCGCCTTCGCGGCGAGGACGTCGGCATCACCGCCGGCGTCAGCAGCGTGGTCGTGGGGGGTCCGGGCCATGGGCCCTGCCTACCCGTCCCGACCCCGCGCGCGCAAGCTCAGCGGATCGCCGGCACCCAGCGGGGATCCCGCCCCAGCAAGCCGAGCAGCCGATCCTGCAACCGGGCGTCCTCGGGGACGACGACCTCGGGTCCGTACACCTCGATGCCGGGTCCGAACGCGCCGGGCGTGCGGAACGTCGCCATGACCTCGGTCGGGATCGCGGTCGTGGAGGCCCACAGCCGGGCGACGTCGTCAGGGTCCATCACGTCGTCCTGGCCGGTGGCGCGCGCCAGGTCCCAGGCGTGGACGACGAGGTCGTCGCTCAGGACCTCGTCGATCTGGCGTGCGGCGGTCATCGTGCCGGCCGGTGAGGTGCACGTCGTCGCGGCCAGCACCGGATCGTCGAGGACCGCGGTCACGTCGCCCACCGCCGATGCGATCGCGGCCAGCGGGTCGTCGGCCACGGCAGGTGCCGGTGAGGGGGCGCGTCCGAGGGGGCCGAGCCTCGCCCCGTGCATCATCACGAGGTGGTCGACCCCCGCGCGCGCCGTCCACGCGGCGCAGGGCGATGGGCCCGCCCACCGCGCCGGGTCGACGCCGGCGACCAATCGGACGACGGCGTCCGCGCGACGCCGGTAGCGCTGGGCGATGGTCTCCACGTCCCGCCTCCTGTGCTGCCTGAGGGCCGGCACGGGTGCAGACGCGCCGGCGGCCTCCGACTCATCGAGGCCTGGCGAGCTAGTGGATCCGCGGTTCGTGCGGCAGCGCCGCGATGACCGCGGCCTCGACCTCGGCCAGCTCGCCCAGGCGCGCGGCCACGTCCTCGCCGGGGCACTCGCTGGCCGCCAGGTCGACGAAGACCCGGTAGTGGCCGGCCTCGGACCGGGCGAGCTCGACGTAGAAGGCCGCCAGCTCGTCCTCACCGGCCTCGGCCAGGGCCATCCCGAGGAGGTTCAGCCGCTCCCAGGACCGCGCCTCGATCAGCGCGGCGACGAGCAGCCGGTCGCACAGGGCAGCCTCCCCTCGCCCGCCGCGCCGCTCGGCGATGAGGGCCCGGGCGAACCGGTCAGCCCGATCCGGTCTGAGGGACCAGCCGCGGGCTCGCATGTGGCCGAGGACCTGGTCGAGGTGGCGGATCTCCTCGCGTGCCAGCTTCGCCATCCGGGCGACCAGGTCGTCGCGCTCGGGCTCGGCGTTCAAGAGCGACAGGCCGGCCAGCGCGGCCTTCTTCTCAGCGTGCGCGTGGTCGCTCATCGTCGCGTGCAGGTCGGCCAGCGCGACGGCCTCCCAGCCGGGCGGGGTGGCGATGCGCAGCGCATCGACCCGCTCGTCGGGGATCAGCGGATCGCGGGTCGTCATCCGGCGCTCGACCAGTCGACGCCCATCCGTCCGCCGTCGCGGCCGTGCTCGACGGCGATGATCTCCGCCACGATCGACAGGGCGATCTCGGCCGGCTCCCGCCCACCGATGTCCAGCCCGACGGGGGCGCGCAGCCGGGCGATGTGGGTCTCGGGCACCCCGGCGTCGCGCAGGCGGCGGACCGCCGACGGGGCGTGGCGGCGTGACCCGAGCATGCCGACGAACGCGGCGTCGCTGGCGAGGGCGATCCGGAGCACCTCGTCGACGTAGGGGGCGTCGTGGTCGCTCAGGAGGACCGCGTCGAGCGGACCCGGTGGCGCGGCGAGGAGGTGGCGGCCGGGATCGTCGGCGGCGACCTCCACACCGGGTGCGACGTCGGTCGTCCCGCCGGGATCCACCAGCACCACCCGCCGGCCGACCAGCCGGGCCTGCGCGGCCACTGCGCGGCCCACGGGACCGGCGCCCAGCACCAGGACCGCCGGCTCGGGGTCGTGCACCTCGGCGAAGACCTCGATGGCCCGCTCCTCGCCGTGACCGCCGAAGCTGACGCGTCGTCGGATCGGGCCGCCGGAGGCCAGCGCCTCAGCCCCCACCTCCGCCCCGGCGGTGTCGAACTCGCTGCAGCCGAGCGATCCGGCGAGCGGCCCGTCCTCACCCACGACCATCTTCGCCCCGGTGTGGGACGACGCCTGCTCGCTCACCTCGAGGACCGTGATCAGGACCACCCGCTCCCCCCGGCCGCGAGCCCTCGCCAACGCGTCGTAGATGCGCACCGGAACCCTCCTCAGCGCTCCCGCGCCTGTGCCAGCTGGTCGAGCGCCGCGCTGCGCAGGACGTCGACGGACTCGGTGACGAAGTCGCCCAGGCGCTCGATGTCGAACAGGGTGTCCCGGTCCCCCAGCAGGCCGAAGAACATCTGTCCGGCGTAGGACGACACGGCCAGGGACAGCGCGCTGTCGCCGGCGAGGGGGATGAACGGGTAGGACTCCTCGAGCAGCGTCCCGGCCAGGTAGCGGGGCTCCTGCGGCCCCGGCGCGTTCGACAGCGCGACGTTGTACCGGCTGTCGGCCGAGACGACGCGCGCGGCGCTCGCGTGCAGCGCCGGCGGGGCGTAGCCGGCCAGCCGCACCAGCTGGTCGGCGGCGACGGCCTGCCGGGACTCCTTCAGCCCGGCCATCTCACCCATGATCCGGTAGAGCCGGGCGACGGGGTCCATCTGCATGACGGGGAGGGGGGCGAGGACGCCGACGACCCCGTCCCCGACCGTGCGGGTCTCGCCGACCCCGGGGGCGCCCCCGACGCGCTCGTCCACGCGGACGGGCACCATCACCTTGAGGTCGAGGTCCTTCGTCTCGTGCCCCCGCCAGCGCAGCAGCCGTCCGACCGCGTCCCCGACGACGGCGACCACGACGTCGTTGATCGTGCCGCCGAACGCGCGGCGGACGACGCGGAGGTCCTCGAGCTCGCAGGACGCCATCGCGAAGCGGCGGTGGGGGCTGAGGCGCTTGTTCAGCGGCGACTGCGGCGCCCCGCGGACCATGCGGCCGACCAACCCGAGCGCCGAGCCGGCAGCCGCGGTCGCCCGGCGCACGCCGACGCGGGGGTCGAGGGTCTCGACGACCGCCATCGCCGCCTGCTGGCCGCGGTCGAGCCGCTCGGCCATCGCCTGGGCGACCACGACCGACGACGGCGGTGGGCGGTCGGGGTGCCATGCCGCGGTGAAGCGCCCGACCTCCGGCTCGAGCGCGGAGCGGTGGTCGTCGAGCAGCGCGCCGAAGGGATCCCCGTCCTCGCCGTTCGCCATCGCCAGGTGGGTCTTGCGGAACATGCCGACCCGGTCGCCCTCCAGGCCGTCGATCACGTAGATCTCCCACAGCGGCCGGGCGCGGTCGAGCTTGCGGCCCATCAGCCGGCTGAGGAACTCGCCGAGCTGGTGGCGGTCACCCGGCGTGGGGAGGGCGGCGTGGCGGACGTGGTAGCTCAGGTCGAAGTCGGGGTCGTCCACCCAGATCGGCCGCCCGGCGAGGGGGTGGGTGTCGCGGACGCGCTTGCGTGCCCGCGGCACGGCGTCGATGCGGTCGCGCAGCACCCGGACGACGTCGGCGTAGGCCAGACCCGGCTCGAAGATGCCGAGACCGCCGACGTGCATGTGGTGGCTGGTCGTCTCCAGGCGCAGGAAGGAGGAGTCCAGGACGCTGAGCCGGTCGACTGCCATGGCCGACAGCGTATTGGCCCGGCCGTCGTCGGCGAACCGGGTGTGCGGAGCCAGCCGCCCGTGGGGGTCTGTCAGCTTCGTCTCGGCACACGCAACGAACCCGACACACCCCTGGCCGCACCGGGCTCGAACCACGGAGGTCCGTCACCTCTGTTCCGTGGATCGCAACGAACCCGACGGACTGCCCCGGTCCCCCGCCGGAGGTCCACGGCGCCGAGGACGATCTGCGGCAGCATCGTCGGCATGTCGCTTCCCCGACGCCTCCGCCCGCTCGTGCCCGCGCTCGGCGCGGCCCTGGCCGTCGCCCTCGCCGTGCCGCACGCCCCGGCGACCGCCGGGACCGCCGACCGCACCGCCACCGCCCCGCCCGAGCTGGCCGGCCTGACCGCGCCGGAGGGCGGGCCGGTCGACGACGGCTGGCTCGAGGTGCCGCCCGGGAGCACCTTCACCCAGTTCGACGGCGAGCCGGCACCTGCGGGGTCGCCGATCTGGCCCGGCGTGCGCCACGACATCCGCCGCACCGCGGTCGGTCAGGGGCTCGGCGTCGACGTCCAGATCGTCCACCTCGACCCTGGTGCACCGGTCACCATCCAGCCGACCCACGCGAACGGCACGGTCCGCGGCACCGCACCGGTCGCGGTGCAGAGCGGCGACCCCCTTCTGGGCTCGGTCGCCGCCATCAACGGCGGGTTCTGGCTCGGCAAGCCCTACGGCGAGCCCAACGGGTTCTTCGCCCGCGACGGGCGGCTCATCAGCGACGCGGAGACCCAGGGCGCCGGGCCGCGCGGCACGGTCGGGTGGACCGCCGACGGCCGCCTGCTCGTCGACCGGATCGACACCACCGAGACCGTGACCCTGCCGGACGGCACCACCGTGCCCCTCAACGGCATCAACCGCGGCCACCGGGACGAGGGCGAGCAGTTCTACGACGGCACCCACTCCCTGCTGGCCTACACCGCCGACTACGGCGGCACGGTCACCGTCACCCACCCGGTCCCCCTCACCCCTCCCCCGCCGACCGAGCCGCCCGTCGACCTCGCCGTCGTCCGGGTCGCCGTGCCGCACTGGCCGGTCACCGGGTCCCTGACCGGCACGGTCACCGCGATCCAGCGCGACGAGCCCGGCGTGTTCACCCCCAGGCCGGGCGAGGTGCTGCTCGCCGGCACCGGTTCCGGCGCGACCGCGCTGGACGGCCTGGCGGTCGGCGACGCGGTCACGGTCGCCACCCGCATCTCGGCCCGGTCCTCGGACCGCGACGACGACTGGGCGCAGGTCGTCCGAGGCCTGGCCAGCGGCCCGATGATCGTCGAGGGCGGGCAGGTGACCGACCCGGGCGGGTGGGTCGACGAGGGGTTCGAGCCGCACGTGCACTCGAACGTCAGGGCACCCCGGTCGGCGATCGGCGTCACCGCTGACGGCCGCACGCTGCTGGTCGCGGCCGACGGCCGCCGCCCCGGCATCACCCACGGGTTCACCATCGCCGAGCTCGCCCGCTACATGATCGCCCTGGGGGCCGTGGAGGCGCTCAGCCTCGACGGGGGCGCCTCGTCCCAGCTCGTCGTCGACGGGATCATGCGCAACGACCCCTGCTGCGACGCGGTCACCCGGTCGGTCGCCACCAGCTTGCAGGTGACCCACGCCGAGCCGTTCGACGGCACCCACCGGCTGCGCGGGGCGGGTCGGGTCGACACCGCCGCCGCGGTCGCCCGCCACGCCTTCGGCGGCGGGGCGCGGACCGCGGTGCTGGCGGTCGCCGATGCCTTCCCCGACGCCCTCGCCGGCGGTCCCCTCGCCGCCGTGCTCGGCGGTCCGCTGCTGCTGACCGCCAGGGACGCGGTGCCGGACGTGACCGCACAGGCCCTGGACGACCTCGGGGTCGAGCGGGTGGTGCTCCTCGGCGGTCCGGCGGTGATCGGCGGCGGGGTCGTCGACGACCTGACCGCGCGCGGGATCGTCGCCCAGCGCGTCGCGGGCCAGTCGCGGTTCGACACCGCGGCGGCGATCGCCGACTCCCTCGACGGCGTCGTCTCAGCCGTCCCGGGCCGGGGGGTGTCCCGGGCGTTCCTCGCCTCGGCGGGCAGCTTCGCCGACGCGCTGGTCGCCGCCGGCCCCGGCGGCATGCTCGACATGCCGATCCTCCTCACCGAACCCGATCGGCTCCACCCCGCGAGCGCGGCGGTCCTCGCCGAGCTCGACGAGGTCGTCGTGGTCGGCGGGACGTCCCGGATCTCCGCCGACGTCGTCGACGAGGTGGAGGACCTCGGCGTCGCCGTCCCCCGCCTGTCGGGGACCGGTCGGTTCGGCACCGCCGCGGCGGTCAACGCCTGGCTGGCGACCCATGCCGACCTGTCCGACGGCCTGGTGGTCGCCACCGGGGCGGACTTCCCCGACGCGCTGGCCGGCGGGCCGCTGGCGGCGGTACGCCGGGCGCCGCTGATGATCGTCCCGGGCGGTGACATCACCGCCGATCCCGACGCCGCGGCGTTCTTCGCCGCGCTGCCCGCCCGCGGGGACATCGACGTCCTCGGCGGCCTCGGGGTGGTCTCGAGCTACCAGCAGTGGCAGCTCGAGCAGCTCGGTCAGTAGCGGCGGCCGTTCTGCGCGGCGAGCACCTCGGCGCGGACCGCGACGCGGGCGAGCCGCCCGAGCTGGGCGACCTCGGAGTCGAGGAACCGCGGGCCCCGCTCACGGGCGAGGAGGACCACGGTGCTGCGCTGGGCCAGCGGGGCGGCGACCAGCTCGAGCTCGGTGTGCGCCCGCCAGGTCTCTGGCATCCACGGCGCCCGGGGCAGCCGGCGGAGCTGGTCGAGGGGCATCCACGGGGTCTCGAGCCCCTCCACCGGCGGCACCTCCCCCGCGGTGTGGATGATCTCCGGCCCGAGGTGCGTGCCGGCGACGACCAGCGCCCAGGACGACCACAGGGCATGGGGCAGTCCGTCGACCAGCAGCTTCACCGCGCCGGACCCGGTCTCCACCATCGTCGTGGCCAGCTCGAGCGGTGCGGTGGGGTCGCGGAAGTCGCTGGTGCGCATGATCGCCTCGACGACGACCGACGGGACCTCCTCGATCGCCCGCCGCAGCGCGTCGGCGTCGGCGTCGGCCTCCACGGTGACGTCGTCCACGGCCATCCCGTCGACGCTGTCGATCACGTCGAGGGAGACGATGTTGCCGCCGGCACGGCCGATGGCGCTCGCGACGGCGCTCAGGGCACCACGACGGTCGGGCAACGACAGCCTCAGGGCGAACCGCATGGATCCCTACGCTAGCGACGCAGTTGGGCGGGATGCGACGGACGGGTTAGCGTTCTGTTTCGGCGTCCACGGGTTGACGGGAGGCGGCGCCGGCACACTCGACCAGGAGCACCCCTGACCATGACCTCACCGACCGAGACCGACGTCGATCTGCTGATCATCGGCGCCGGGCCCGCAGGCCTGTACGGCGCCTACTACGCCGGGTTCCGGGGGTTCTCCGTCGCGATCATGGACTCCCTGATCGAGCCGGGGGGCCAGGTCGCCGCGATGTACCCGGAGAAGGACATCTTTGACGTCGCCGGCTTCCCGGTGATCAAGGGCCAGCACCTGGTCGACAACCTCGTCGAGCAGGCCGGGCAGTTCCACCCGACGTACCTGCTGGGCCACCGGGCGGAGGAGATGGACCTCTTCGACGACCGCGTCGAGGTGACCAGCCACAAGGGCGCGACGGTGACCTGCAAGGCCGTGGTCATCACGGGCGGGATCGGGACGTTCACGCCCCGTCCGCTGCCGGACGCCGACGACTGGGAGGGGCGGGGGCTGCAGTACTTCGTCCCCAAGCTCGACGTCATGGCCGACAAGGACGTCCTGATCGTCGGCGGTGGGGACAGCGCGTTCGACTGGGCGCTGAACCTGCGCGGGATCGCCCGGTCCCTCACCATCGTCCACCGCCGCGACCGCTTCCGCGCCCACGAGACCACGGTGAAGGAGGTCATGGCCTCGGACGTCGAGGTGCTGACCTTCCACGAGGTCGCACGCATCAACGGCGCCGAGCACATCGAGTCCGTCGAGGTGTTCGACAACCGCACCGACGAGCGGCGGACGATCCCCTGCCAGGCGGTGGTCGCGGCTCTGGGGTTCACCGCCGACCTCGGGCCGTTGAAGAAGTGGGGCCTCGAGCAGGACAAGCGCCAGATCGTCGTCGACACGGCCATGCAGACGAACCTGCACCGGGTCTTCGCCGCCGGCGACATCACCACCTACGACGGCAAGGTGAAGCTGATCAGCGTCGGGTTCGGCGAGGCCGCCACCGCGGTCAACAACGCCGTCCCGCTGATCGACCCCGACCAGGGCGTGTTCCCCGGCCACTCCTCGGACCGCAAGTAGGCCGGTCGCCGCTCAGGCGGTGGGTGGGGGGACCGGCGAGACCCGGCGCCGTCGGCGCTCGGCGTCCGCGGCCAGCTCCTCGGCGCGGGTGACGGCTCGTTCGAGGGCCTGGCGGGAGGTGTCCGCGGCGCTCGTCGCCGCCTCGAGCCGCTCGGTGACCGCGACGAGCTCGGTGAGCAGCGCGGTGGCCCGCTCACCCGCCGCCGCGAGCTGGTCGGCGACGGCGCTCGAGGTCACGACGACGTCGTCCTGCTCCTCCTTCAGGTGCCGCACCCGGCTCGACAGCAGGTCCGATGCGTCGGCGACGGCGGACTCGATCCGCCGGGTGATCTCGTCGCGGCGGGCGGACTCGGCCTCCCGCTGACCCATCAGGCTCTCGATCTGGGCGGCGGTGGCGGCGAGGGCCGACGTCTGCTCGGCCACCCGGCCGGTCTCCACCGCCAGCGGCGCGGTGGCCCGCTGGACCTCGTCGACGATCCGCCCCTCCGCCTGCTCGACGGCCAGGGCCAGGCGCTGTCGGGCCGATTCGCCGGACTCCTCGATCCGCCCGAGCGACGCCCGCACGGTCGCGTTCAGGTCGTCGGTGAGGGACTCGACCAGCTGCTGGATGGTCCGGCCGGCCCAGGCCACCGTCGTCGACAGGGACTGCAGGTCCCCCGCGGTCCGGTCGGCGGCGACCTGGAGGGCGGCGTCGACCGCATCGGCGACGTCGGCGGTCATCCGGTCGGCGGCGGCGACGATCCGGTCGGTGGCCGCATCGGTCACCTGGCCGAACCGGGCGGTGGTGGCGTCCAGCCGGTCCGCGGACTCGGCGGCGCGCCGCCCGCCGTCGGACAGCTGCCGGGCGACGTCGTCGACGGCGGTGGCGGTGACGTCGAGCACCTCGGTGTGACCGGCGACGGTCGTGTCGAGCTGCTCGATGCGCCGCTGCAGGTGGTCCCGGGCGCTCTCGGCCGCGTCGGCGACCCCGTCCTGGGCGCTCATGACCGCGTCGTGGATGCTGACGACGAGCTGGCGGACGTCGCGGAGCAGCTTCGTCGCCGCGGCGTCGGCGGTGCGCTCGGCGTGGCGTGCGGCCTGCTGCGCGGCGGCGTCGATCCGGTCGACCGCCGCCCCGAGCCGCCGGTCGATCTCCGCGGCGGCCGGGCCGACGGCCTGGACCCGGTCGGTCGCCTCGACGACCGCGCGCTCGACGGCGCCGACGACGCGGTTGAGCTCGTCGACGCGGGCCTTCGTGTCCGCGGCGATCCGGTCGGCGTGGCCGGTGACGACGTCGTCGGCGCGGCGGAGGACCGCGTCGCTGGTCTCGTCGGTCCGCTCGACGAGGCGGCCGATGGCGGTCACGGCCTGGTCGCTGATGTCCGCCATCCGCCCGACGGCCTGCTCGGTCGCGCTGCTCAGCTGCCGGGCCGCCCCGAGACCTTCGGCCACCTCCGCCAGCTCCTCGGACAGGCGGGCCGCCGCCGCGGTGGTCGTCTCGCCGACGTCGGTCGCACGGGTGGCGGAGGCGTCGAGCTGGACGGCCCGCTCGCGGACCTCCGCCGCCGCGTCGCGCGCGGCCTCGGCGGCGGTCCGCACCCCGTCCACGTCGACGGTGAGCCGTGACGCGGCGTCGTCGGCGACCTGGCGGTAGACCTCGGCGGCCGCCTCGAGTCGTTCGACCAGCGCCGCCGCGGCGTCCTGGAGGGCGAGACGGCCGGCCTCGCCGTGGACCCGGAAGCGCTCGACGTCGTCGGCGACCACCTCGTCGATGCGGGTGCCGAGCACCTCGGTGGCTGACTCGAGCCGGGCGGCGGCCTCGGCGAGCACCCGCTGGTGGTGGTCGACCTGGGCGGCCACGCTGGCCTGCACCCGTCCGGCGGCGGCGCTCGAGGACTCGCTCAGCGCCTGGGCGTGCTCGACCGTCGTCACCTGGAGGTGGTCCTCGAGGCGTTGGACGATCTCCCGCAGCGCGGCGTCGAGGCGGAGCACGGGGTCGGTCTGGAAGGGGTCGTCGGAGGCCATCAGGTGGCCGGATCGTACCGGCCGGTCGCGTCAGGTCCGCGGACCCGCGTCGCGTCGCAGCGCCGCGGTCGTGCGGGCGGTGGGGGTGGCGGTCGCCGGGTCCTCGGGCCAGGGGTGCTTGGGGTAGCGGCCGCGCATCTCCGCGCGGACCGCCGCGTAGGAGCCGGCCCAGAACCCGGCCAGGTCGTCGGTGATCTGCAGCGGGCGGCCGGCGGGGCTGAGCAGGTGGAGCAGCACCGGCTCGCCGGCGGCCCGGGGCGTCTCGCGGGTGCCCATCAGCTCCTGCAGCTTCACCGCGAGGACCGGGCGGTCGCCGCCGTAGTCGATGCGCGCCCGCCGGCCGGTCGGGATGGCGACGTGGGTGGGGGCGAGCTCGTCGAGGCGGTGGTGCAGGTCGTGGGGCACGCGGCTCATCAGCGCGTCGGCGAGCGGCGCCGACGCCAGGTCGGCTCGCCGGCGAGCGGTGGGCAGGAACGGACCGAGCCACGTGGCGAGCTGGGCGACGAGGGTCGCGTCGTCGACGGCGGGCCACCCGTCTCCGGGGCGGGTGCGGTGGAGGTGGCGCAGCCGGTCGCGGAGCCCCATCACGTCGCGGGTCCACGGGAGCGGGCGCAGCTCCTCGGCCGCCACCCCGTCGAGCAGGGCGGCGACGACCGCCTCCCGCGGCGGGTCGGCGAGCGGGGTGGTGGACAGCACCACCGCGCCGTACCGCAGCTGCCGCTCGGCCGCGACGTCGCCGTCGCGCCACTCGACCACGTCGACGTGGCGGGCCATCTCGCGGACCGTCTCGAGGTCGAGGGCCGCGGCCAGGTGGATGCGGGCCTCCGCCGCCCCGCGGTCGACGGCGGCGACCGCGAGGACCGGCTCGCCCGCCAGCGGGTCGCCTGGTGGCAGCACCGCACCCCGCCCGCCGGACATCACGAACGCGCCGCGGCGACCCCGCGCACGCGCGACCCGATCGGGGTAGGCCAGCGCGACCAGCCGCCCGACGTCGTCGCCGGTGACCGTCGCCCCTCCCCCGTCCCGGTCGCCCCCCTGGCGGTCGATCCCCTCGCGGTCGATCCCCTCGCGGTCTATGCCCGAGCGTCGGCGGATGCGATCGGCGTCGGCCCGGACCCGATCGAGGGCGCGACGGCGGACCGGCCCGCGCGCCCGACCGCGCAGCGCCGCGACCCGCTGCTCGAGGTCGGTGCCGCCGTGGACGAGCACGTCGCGCTCGCCGAGGAGCGCCGCGACGTCCGCGGCGAGCCCCCGCAGCCGCGCCGGGGAGGTGAGGACCATGTGCGCCAGCCGCGGGTGGACGGGCAGGTCGGCCATCGCCCGCCCGTGGTCGGTCAGGCCGTCGTCGTCGAGCGCGTCGAGGGAGCGCAGCAGCGCCGTGGCGGCCGCCCAGGTGGCGGCCGGGGGCTGGTCGAGGAGGGCGAGGTCGTCGAGCGGGGTGCCCCAGGCGGCCACCTCGAGGGCGGTGGGGGCCAGGTCCTCCTCGGCGATCGCGGGCGGGGCGTGGGGGTCGAGCGCCTCGTGGGCCGCCCACAGGCGCAGGCACAGCCCGGGTCCCAGCCGCGCAGCCCGGCCGCGGCGCTGATCGGCGCTGGCGCGGGACACGCGGACGGTCCGGAGCCGCGACATGCCCGTGGCCGGGTCGAAGGCGGGCCGCCGCGCCCAGCCGCCGTCGACGACGATCCGCACGCCCGGCACGGTCAGGCTGGACTCGGCGATGTCGGTGGCGAGCACCACCCGGCGGCCGTGCGGCGAGGGTCGGAGGGCCGCGCGCTGCGCGTCGCCCGAGAGGGCGCCGTAGAGGGGGCGGACGTCGACGTCGAGGTCGGCGAGCGCACGCTCGGCGTCGACGATCTCACGCCGACCCGGGAGGAACGCGAGGACGTCGCCGCCGTGGAGGTCGAGCGCCTCGCGGACGCCTGCCGCGACGACGTCGCCGACCCGGGCCCCCGCCGGCGCCGGGCGGTGCAGCGTCTGCACCTCGTGGGTGCGGCCCTCGCTGCGCACCACCGCGGGGTCGCCGAGCATCCCGGCGACCCGGTCGCCGTCCAGGGTGGCGGACATCACCAGGACCTGGAGGTCCGGGCGCAGCGCCTCCTGGACCTCGAGGCTGAAGGCCAGGGCCAGGTCGGCCTCGATCGAGCGCTCGGGGAACTCGTCGAGCACGACCGCGCCGGTGCCCTCGAGGGCCGGGTCGCGCTGCAGCCGGCGGACGAGGACGCCCTCGGTGACGACCTCCACGCGGGTGGCGGCGGACACCGCCCGCCCCTCCCCCGTCGTGCAGCCGACGGTCCGCCCGACGGGCTCGCCGAGCAGCTCGGCCATCCTGGCCGCGGCCGCGTGCGCGGCGATCCGGCGGGGTTCGAGGACCACGACCCGGCCGTCGACCTGGCCGGACGCCGCCAGGGCGAGGGGCACCAGCGTGGTCTTCCCGGCACCCGGCGGGGCCTCCAGGACGCCCCGGCGGCGCTCGACCAGGCCCGCGACGAGGGCGTCCAGGACCGCGCCGACCGGCAGGTCGTCCCGGTCCGAGGGCGGCCTCAGAGGGTCGTCACCCCGCTGCCGAGCGCGTCCCGCAGGGCCGCGTCGTCGTCGGCGGACAGGGTGGTGTGGAGCACCCGCGCGGGGAACCGGCGGGCCTCGGCGAGGGCGTGCCAGCGGTGGGCGTCGGTGATGAGGAGGAACAGCGCCGCCTCGTCGCCGTGGAGGGAGTCCCCGAGCTCGCGCATCCGGTCGTCGGAGATGCCGACGTCCCGCAGCTTGCCCCACAGCCCGCCGAGTGCCGCCCCCAGCGCTCCGCCGATCAGCGGGTTGGCCAGGAAGAGCCCGGCGAGGAGCCCCCACCAGCCGCCGGACAGCGCCCCGTCGGCGGCGTTGAGGTCCTTGGTCTGCTGGATCCGCACCTTCCCGCCGGGGGTCTTCGACACGATGGCGGCGTCGTCGACCTGCAGGTGGCCGCGGGCGCGGAGCCGGACCGTCGCGAGCATCGCCTCCTGGGCGAACAGCGGATCGTCGAAGCGCAGGGCGACCAGGCACCCGGTCCGGGCGGCGCGGGAGGTGGGGTCCGCGACGGCCTCGGCGGTGGTGGCTGGCCCGTCGGCGCTCGCGGTCTCGTCGGCGCCTGGGAGGTCCTCGGCCCTGCTCGCCCCCGATCCGGGGGCGGGAGCCGGCCAGCTGGAGGGGTCGGACGTCTCGGACACGGGTGCTCCACGGGCGGTCGGCGCCCGGGACGGCGCACCGGGCGGGTGGCCGGGCAGGACGCCACCGCCCGATCACACTACCCTTTTGCCCCGTGGCCCACGACGACCAATCCGGGACGGGGGGGTGGGACGAACCCGACCCGATGAGCGCAGCACGTCGCCACCTGACGACGGTGTCCGAGGCGGACGCCGCGGTCGGCGCACCGGCCGACGCCGATGCGCTGCTGGTCGAGGTCGCGAAGGGAGACGCCGCCGCGTTCGCGGCGCTGTACGACATGATGAGCCCGCAGGTGTACGGCGTGGTGCGGCGGGTGCTCCGCGATCCCGCGCAGAGCGAGGAGGTGGCCCAGGACGTGCTGGTGGAGGTGTGGCGGACCGCGCCGCGGTTCGACCGGTCCCGCGGGACCGCGCGGTCCTGGGTGCTGACCATCGCGCACCGGCGCGCGGTCGACCGGGTCCGCTCGGAGCAGGCCAGCCGCGACCGGGAGGACCGGGTGGGCCGCGAATCCGCCGAGCGGCCCTTCGACGCGGTCGCGGACCAGGTGGAGCAGTCGCTCGAGACCGAGCAGGTCCGCGCGGCGCTGGACGCCCTGACCGACGTCCAGCGCGAGGCGATCGAGTTGGCCTACTACGGCGGGAACACCTACCGGGAGGTGGCCGCGCTCCTCGAGGCCCCGGTCGGGACCGTGAAGACCCGCATGCGGGACGGGCTGATCCGCCTGCGCGACGCGATGGGGGTGACCGCGTGAACGTCGACGACATCCACACCCTGGCGGGTGCCTACGTCCTGGACGCCCTCGACCCCGACGAGCGGGAGGCGTTCGAGGCCTACCTCGCCACCTCCCCCGAGGCGCAGGCGGAGGTGGAGTCGCTGCGCGAGGCGACCGCGCTGCTGGGCGGGCCCGTCGCCGAGGCGCCACCGGCCGCGATGCGTGACGCGGTCCTCGGGCGCATCGACGCCGTCCGCCAGGAGCGGCCCGTCGTGTCGTCCGCGCCGCAGGAGGCCGCGACGGTGACCCCGATCGCCGCGGCCCGCCGGCCCGGCGGCAGCCGCATGACCCGCCTCGCCTGGGGGGCGGCGGCGGTCATGGCCGCGGTCGCGATCGGTCTGGGCGCGGTGGTGCTGCAGCTCGGCCAGCGCGTCGGCGACGTCGAGCGCCGCGCCGAGCAGATCGCCGGCGTGGTGGTCGCGGCCGACGCCCAGCGCGTCACCGCGGACCTGCCCGACGGCGGTGTCCTGACCGGGCTCGTCTCGCCCGCGACCGGCTCCGCGGTCGTGATCGGCCACGGGATGCGAGAGCTGGACGAGGACCAGATGTACGCCCTCTGGCGGATCGTGGACGGCGAGCCGCTGCCAGCTGGCGAGCTCGTCGCCGACCAGCCCACCACCGTCGAGGCGGGCGCCGTCGAGGAGATCGGCCTGACCGTGGAGCCGCGCGGGCCGCTGTCCACCCCGACCGGCGAGGTGGAGGCGACCCTGCCGGTCTGACCGACCCCGTTCGCTAGCATCCCGCCGCGTGGCACCCAAACCGCTGAGCGAGGTCGTCGGACCGGGGTGGGAGCTCGCGCTCGAGCCGGTCGCCGACGAGATCGGTCGGATGGGCGAGTTCCTCCGCGGTGAGCTGGCCGCCGGACGCCAGTTCCTGCCGGCGCCCGACCGGGTGTTCGCCGCCTTCCAGATCCCCTTCGAGGAGGTCAGGGTCCTGGTGCTCGGCCAGGACCCCTACCCGACCCCGGGGCACGCGATGGGCCTGTCGTTCTCGGTGTGGCCCGACGTCCAGCCGGTCCCGAGGTCCCTCGACAACATCTTCCGCGAGTACTGCGACGACCTCGGCCTGCCCCGGCCCGCCACCGGCGACCTGTCGCCGTGGACCCATCAGGGGGTGATGCTGCTCAACCGGTGCCTGAGCGTCGCGCCGCGCTCGCCGGGGTCCCACCGCGGCAAGGGGTGGGAGGCGATCACCGAGCAGGCCATCCGGGCCCTGTCGATGCGGAACGCGCCCCTCGTCGGCGTCCTCTGGGGCCGTGATGCCCGGGACACGCGGGAGTGGCTGCTCGACGCACCGGCCGTGGAGTCCGCCCACCCCTCCCCCATGTCGGCGAGCCGCGGGTTCTTCGGCTCGAAGCCCTTCAGCCGCGTCAACGCGCACCTGGCGTCACT
Source organism: Euzebya sp. (assembly GCF_964222135.1). Lineage (NCBI taxonomy): Bacteria > Bacillati > Actinomycetota > Nitriliruptoria > Euzebyales > Euzebyaceae > Euzebya > Euzebya sp. Next base: position 4,180 of record NZ_CAXQBR010000028.1, on the reverse strand, counting down.
GGGTGCCGATCCGGTGGACTGGACCCTGCCGTCGTGAGCAGCGCGCTCCTGGCGCCCCTGGTGGCCGCGTCGGATCGGCTCGGCGCCACGTCGAGCCGGAACGAGAAGGTGGCGATCATCGCCGAGGCACTGCGGGGGGCGGGCGAGGACGTGCGCCTGGCCGCCACCTACCTGGCCGGGGACCCGCCGCAGGACCGCCTGGAGGTCGGCTGGGCGACGATCCGCGACCTCGACGTCGCCCCCGCCACCACGCCCACGCTGTCGCTGGTGGACGTCGACGCCGCGCTCGAGGCGTTGGCGACGGCCGGCGGGACGGGGTCCCGCGGGGTGCGCGTCGGGGTGCTGACCGACCTGTACGCGGCGGCGACCGTCGCCGAGCAGTCCTTCCTCAACCACCTCGTGCTGGGCGAGATGCGCCAGGGCGCCCTCGCCGGCCTGGTCGTCAAGGGCATCGCGGCGGCGGCGCAGGTGCCCGAGACCGTGGTGCGGCGGGCGGTGATGCTGGCAGCGGACCTGGGCGAGGTGGCGTCGCTCGCGATGACCGGCGGGCGCGCGGCCCTCGAGGCCGTCGGGCTGGTCCTCGGCCGGGGGGTGCAGCCGATGCTGGCGGCGACCTCGCCGTCGGTCGCCGCCGCGGTGGAGGACATGGGCACCGCCGTCGTCGAGTGGAAGCTCGACGGGGCGCGGATCCAGGTCCACAAGGACGGGTCGGACGTGGTGGTGTACACGCGCAACCTCAACGACGTGACGGCCCGGTCGCCGGACACCGTGGCGGTCGCGCAGGCGCTGGAGGTGGAGCGGGTCATCCTCGACGGGGAGGTCCTCGCCGTCGGCGCCGACGACCGTCCCGTCGCGTTCCAGGACACCATGTCGACGTTCTCGAACATCGCCGGGGGCGGGTCGGGGTTGACGCCGTTCTTCTTCGACGTGCTGCACGTGGACGGCGAGGACCTGCTCGACGCCCCGCTGACCGAGCGGCGCGCCCGCCTGGCCGAGCTGGTCGACGAGCGCAACCGGATCCCCTCCGCGGTGGTCTCCGACCCCGAGGAGGGGGAGGGGGTGCTGGCCGACGCGCTCGAGCACGGCCACGAGGGGGTGGTGGTGAAGGCGCTGGACGCGCCGTACGCCGCCGGGCGCCGCGGGAAGGCGTGGCGGAAGGTCAAGCCGGTCCGGACCCTCGACCTGGTGGTGCTCGCGGTCGAGTGGGGGTCCGGTCGCCGGAGGGGATGGCTGAGCAACATCCACCTGGGTGCGGTGGACGACCGGCCCGGTCACGAGGGCTTCGTGATGCTCGGCAAGACCTTCAAGGGCATGACCGACGAGGTGCTCGCGTGGCAGACCGAGCGGTTCCTCTCCCTCGAGACCCACCGCGACGGCCACGTCGTCCACGTCCGCCCCGAGCAGGTCGTCGAGATCGCCCTCGACGGCATCCAGACCTCGAGGCGGTACCCGGGCGGGATCGCGCTGCGGTTCGCCCGGGTGGTCCGCTACCGCGACGACAAGGACCCGGACCAGGCGGATGCGCTGTCGACGGTGCGCGCGCTGGGCTCGGGCGGGTGAGGCCGGCGCGACGCAGGATGGTCGCACGTCCGTCCCGCTGACCGCCGATGCTGATGCCCTCCTCCCGCCGTGCGCGACGCCGCCGTGTCGTCGTGATCGTGCTGTGCCTGGCCGCGCTCGCCCTGACCGTGGCCGCCGCGCCGCGACTGGATCCCCCGACCCCCGCCCGGACGGTCGCCGAGGTCGCGGACCCGAGCGGCTACGCCCGCGGGACCGCGAGGCTGCGCGCGGGGATCCCCTGGGCTGGCGGGGCACCGCTCGTCCCCGCCGGCCGACCCGACCTGATCCGGCCCCACCCCGACGAGAACCGGCACAGCCTGGGCGCAGCTGAGATCTCCGGCGACTACGTGTCCGGGCAGGTCGTCGGCGAGCAGGTGCTGATCGGTGACGTGGCGCTGCCGTGGACGTGGTGGCTCGAGGACGACGTGGCCGCCATCGCCGGTGCCGACGTGGTCCTCGGGGCGGTGGCCGCGTGGGACGCCTCGCCCGGGTCGCGGTGGGCGTCCGCCTTCGCCGGCGAGGTCTCCGATGCCGGTGTCGTCGCCGACGGCCGCTCGACTGTCTTCCTCGAGCCGAGCTGCGAGGGCCTCACGACCGCGAACTCCTACCTGTTCACCGACGGCGGCCTGGCCATCGACCGCTACGGCACGCGGGCCTCCCAGATCCTGGAGGCCGACATCGGGGTGTGCCCGCGGGTGACCGATGGGGAGACGCTCGCCCGGGCGATCCGCCACGAGGTTGGTCACGTGATAGGCCTCGCCCACCTGTGCGACCCGGCGGACCCCTGCTGGGACCCCGAGATGGGGGAGGGATCGCATGCCTGCCGTGTGATGTTCTGGCAGGCGAGGCCGTGCCAGGAGGTGCTGACCGCCGGCGACCGGCGGGGCCTCGCAACGCTGTACCCGACCCTCCGCCCACTCGCGGGAGACGCGCCGGAGGCCGTGGCCGCCCGGGCCGCGTTCGCGACGGTGCCCGACGGCGCCGCCGACCTGGTGGTGATCGCTGACCCCGACCTGCCACCGGCCTCCCTCACCGCTGCGGCGGCGCTGGCGGCGCGGCGTGGCGGGCCCCTCCTGCTGGGGTCGCCGGACGAGCGCCGCTGCGTCGCCGGTCCGGCCGTGATCGAGGCCGGTCGGGCGCTCCGCCGGCGCGGGACGCTGGTCCTGGTGGGCGGGTGGCCGGAGGGATGTGACCGGCTGGCCTACGACTGGGACGTGACGCTGCGCCGGGTCGCTGGTGACGACGCGGTCACGGCCGCGGTGGAGCTGGCCGACATCGGCGGCGCGGCGACCGCCGCCGTCGTGGTCGGCGCGGGCCCCGACGGTGCGGTCGCCGACGACGTCGCGGCCGCGGGGCTGGCCGGGCGGGTCGACGCGCCGCTGCTGGTCGTCGACGGCCCGGATGCCCGGGTGGCCTCGGCGTGGCTCGCCGGGCGTGAGATCGCCGCGGTCACGGTGGTCGGAGCCCTCGACCCCGCAGCCCGTGACGCGCTGGCCGACCGGTCGGCCGTCGTGCAGATCACCGGCGAGGATCGCGTCGCCACCGCCCTGGCCGCGGCCGCCGTCGAGGACGGTCTGCCTGACGCGGGACCGGGCGTCGTCGTCCTGACCGGGGCGGAGGGCGGGCCCGAACGCCTCGCCGCCGCTCCCGTCGCGGTCCGGGAGGGCGCCGCACCGCTCGTGACCGGTCCCGAGGTGGACGACCGCGTGCGCGCGCGGCTCGAGGCGCTGGCCGCCCGGACGGGGTGGGCCGTGGGTGGCGAGGACCTCCTCCCCTCCCCCACCCGGTTGGCGTACGCGACCGTCGTGGGCTGACGGTCGTCCAACCCCGGCGGCGGCTGCGGGCGGCTCAGCGCCCGTTGGCGCTGAAGTGCATGTAGTCGATGAGGCTGCTCCAGCGCCCGCCCCAGCCCCAGCCGATGGCGTCGAAGGCGCGGACGGCGACTGAGGTCTCGTCGAGCATCCCCGGCCGCTCGTGCGCGCGGTCGAGGTACGCGCCGGCGAGCTCGGGGAGGATCCGGTCACCGCGGCGGTAGGGGTTGATGAACGGGTTGACGTCGACGGCGAGGCCGTAGGCGTGCTGGGACCAGTTCGTCGACCCGCGCGTCGGCCGGCACACGAACGCCGTGGTGTCGTTCCCGTCGCCGGTCGGGGTGCCGTCGAGCTCCTCGGCGCTGACGATCCGCATCTCCTCGATCGGGTAGCGGGCGTCGAAGAGCTGGCCGAAGATGTCGACGACCTCCTCGGCCCAGCTGGCGTGGACGATCATCTCCCCGGTGTGGGGGCGCTCGTCGAACCCCCAGAAGCTGACGGTGACGTAGCGGAGGTCGTCCCGTCCGACGGGGCACTCGGGGGTCCAGGTCGACCGGGCGACCACCTCGTCGCTGAGCGGTTCGATCGTCGACGCGAACGGCGCCCCCGGCGGCGGGGGCGGGAGCAGGTCGATCGTCGGGATCCGCCGAACCACCAGCTCGGGAGGGGTCGGCTGGGGCAGCGCCTCACCGTCGGGTCCGAGCGGGAGGGGACGGGTCCCCAGCCACGGCGGTCGCGCAACCCCGTGCGGTAGCGGCGGGGCGGTGGAGGTGTGGGTGGGGGTCGCAGCCGGGGGTGCAGCGGCAGTC
>NZ_CAXQBR010000027.1 GCF_964222135.1 Euzebya sp. | reverse complement strand
ACACCCAGGCCGACCTCGACGCGATCTGCGACGTGCTCAACACCCAGCCCCGCCGATCCCTAGGCTGGAAGTCACCCAACGAGGTCTACGCTGACCATGCCGCGCGCTAGCACCTGGAATCCGCCGTGCCCTGCCCTTGGGCTTCGTGTTCGGAGTCGGATGGACCCCGTGCATCGGCCCTGCCCTGGCGGCCATCCTGACCCTCTCCGCGGCCCAGGGCGGGGGCTCGCCGCTGCGAGGCGCGTTCTTGGCCGCCGCGTATGCACTTGGACTCGGCGTGCCCTTCCTGGTCACGGGACTGCTGTTGAGTCGCCTCGGTCGACCTCTCGCGTTCTTCCGCCGGAACGCCCGAGCGGTCCAAATCGCTGGAGGTGCGATGTTGAGTCTTGTCGGCCTCGCGATGGTCACCGGATTGTGGAGATCGTTCGTACTCCTGTTGCGGCCCGCCATCACAGGTTTTGCTCCACCGATATGAGCAACTAGCCGACGGGGATCAGGTAGATGACGGTGAACAGGACGATCCAGACGATGTCGACGAAGTGCCAGTACAGCCCGACCATCTCGACCGCCTCGGTGTTCTTGTGGCTGATGCTGCCGCGCAGGGACAGCGCCCACAGCACGACCAGCATCACGACGCCGAAGGTCACGTGGATGCCGTGGAACCCGGTCAGCATGTAGAACGCCGCGCTGAACGGGCTGGTCTCGAACTTGAAGCCCTCTTCGACGAAGAACGTGAACTCGTACATCTGCCCGGCCAGGAACACCATGCCGAGGAGCGCGGTCGACAACGTCCAGGTCTGGAAGCTGCGCATGTTCCGGCGCTGCAGCGCGTCGAGCGCGAGCACCATCCCGAGCGAGCTCATCAACAGGATGAACGTCGAGGCGGACGTGAAGGGGATGTCGAAGATCTCGAGGGCGGTGGGGCCCTCGTTCGTCCGGTTCAGGTACAGCAGGTAGGTGGCGATCATCGCCCCGAAGAACAGGCACTCGGACCCGATGAAGGTCCACATGCCCAGCTTCTCGTTGCTGATCCCGAAGTTCGTCGTGTGGCCGTGGTCGGGGACCTCGACCTCGGACGGGGTCGTTCCGCCGGAGGCGGACGGTGTCGTCGCGGACATCAGTGGTCGTCCTCTGCGCTGGGCTCGATCGCCCAGCCCAACATGGCGCCGAAGGTGATGATCCCGCCGATCGCGAACAGCGCGATCTGGAGGGCGCCCTCGTAGAACACGCCGTAGGCGGCGATCGGGAGGCCGAACGCGACGAACAGCGGGTACCACGAGGGGTCGGGCATGTGGATGCCGAGCTCCTTGGCGGTCTTGCCGCTGACCTTGTCGCCGTACGGGCCGCCCGGGTTGGCGTCGTCGGCGGCGCCGGCGGGGACGCGGGTCGCGCCCTCACCGCCGTCGTGGCCGGCGTACTTGCGGTACCACAGCTCGTCGCGGTCGCTGATGACCGGGACGGTGTCGAAGTTGTGGGCCGGCGGCGGGGAGGAGGTGAGCCACTCGACGCTGCGGGCGTCCCACGGGTCGGCCCCGGCGGGCGGGTTCTTGCGGCTGATGACGACGTTGAGGAGGAACGTCAGGAACGACAGGCCGATGATGATGGCGCCGACGCCGATCATGGCGTTCCAGAAGTTCCAGCCCATCCCGTCGGCGTAGGTGTAGTACCGGCGCGGCATGCCGTTCAGGCCGAGGAAGTGCATCGGCCCGAACGTCAGGTTGAACCCGATGATCATCAGCCAGAAGTGGATCTTGCCGAGCCGCTCGTTCAGCAGGTGGCCGAACGCCTTGGGGAACCAGTAGTAGATCCCGCCGAACAGGCCGAACAGCGCGCCGCCGAACAGCACGTAGTGGAAGTGGGCGACGACGTAGTAGGTGTCGTGCTGCTGGGTGTCGTGGGGGACCAGCGAGTGGGTGACGCCGGACAGGCCGCCGATGGTGAACATGCTGACCAGGCCGATGGCGAACAGCATCGGCGTGGTGAAGCGGAGCTGGCCGCCCCACATGGTCCCCAGCCAGTTGAAGATCTTGATGCCCGTGGGCACCGCGATGAACATCGTCGTCAGCCCGAACGCGGTGTCGGCCACCGGGCCGAGGCCAGAGGTGAACATGTGGTGGGCCCACACGCCCCAGCCGAGGAACCCGATCGCGATCCCGCTGAAGACCACCGCGGAGTAGCCGAACAGCGGCTTGCGGCTGAAGGTCGGCAGGATCTCCGACACGATCCCGAACGCGGGCAGGATCATGATGTAGACCTCGGGGTGCCCGAACAGCCAGAACATGTGCTGCCACAGCACCGGGTCACCGCCCTCCATCGGGTTGAAGAAGGGGGCGCCCCAGCGGGCCTCGAACATCAGCTGCCACAGGGCGATGCCGATGACCGGCATGGCGAACAGCAGCAGGAACGCGACGACGAAGGCCATCCAGGTGAACACCGGCATCCGCATCAGCGTCATGCCGGGCGCCCGCATGTTGAGGACGGTGACGATGAAGTTCACCGCCGACGCGAGCGACGACAGGCCGGCGATCTGGATGCCGAGGGAGTACAGCAGCGTGCGCGACATCTGGATGTTGGCGACCTCGGCCCCGAGGGTGGTGCCGGTCGGGTCGGGCCCGACGACGGCCTGGGGGAGGTAGGAGACCCAGGAGTTGCTCGGCAGCCCCTCGAGGAGGATGCCCGAGTACATGAACAGGCCGCCGGCCAGCAGCACCCACAGGCTGAAGGCGTTCAGCCGCGGGAACGCCATGTCCCGCGCGCCGATCTGCAGCGGCATCACGAAGTTGATGAACGCGGTGCCGAGCGGCATGACGACGAAGAAGACCATCGTCAGGCCGTGCATCGTGAAGACCTGGTTGTACAGGTCGGCCGACAGGATCTCGCCGTTCGGGCCGGCCAGCTGGGCGCGGATCAGCAGCGCCTCGAGCCCGCCGACGGCGAAGAAGAACAGCGAGCCGATCGCGCCCATGATGCCGATCCGCTTGTGGTCGACCGTCGTCAGCCACGAGCGGATCCCGTGCTGGGAGTCCGTCGGCCTGCTGAACAGGCCGCGGCGCCGGGGGGTGGTCGCGCCGGAGGGGTTCTCTGCGATCGCGGTCATGGGTTACTCCAGGGTGCCGAGGTAGGCGATGAGCGCATCGACGTCCTCATCGGAGATGTTGGGGAACTGCGGCATCTGCGAGCCGGGCTTGAGGTCGGCCGAGTGGCGGATCCACTGGCGCAGGAGCTCGCGGGACGCCTCGGGATCCTCGGCCGACTCGCCGAACGGCGAGTCGAAGATGTAGCCCGCGAACGCCTCGCGGCTGGCGAAGTGCGTGAGGTCCGGGCCGACGCGGGACTCCCCGTTCTCCGGGTGGCCGGTGATGTTGTGGCAGGCCACGCAGGTCTGGGAGACGAACAGCTCCTGGCCCTGGACGGCCAGCTCGTCGGTCGGCTCGGCGGCGGGCTCGCGCTGGTTGGCGACCCACTCCTCGTACTCCGCCTCCTCGTGGGCGATCACGGTGAAGCGCATGTTCGCGTGGCTCAGGCCGCAGAACTCCGCGCAATTGCCGGGGTAGATGCCGGGCTCGTACGCCTCGATCCGCATCTCGCGGATCGCGCCGGGCACCCAGTCCCGCTTGCCGGCGAGGGAGGCGACCCAGAAGCTGTGCATGACCGGCGGGGTGCCGTACTGGGGACCGGCCGGCTCGCTGCCGTCGAGGGTGAGGTAGACCTCGCGCCCGGCGGGGATGTGCAGCTCGTTCGCGGTGTAGAAGCCGGTGTCGTCGTCGGTGTACTCGAACTGCCACCAGTACTGCTTCGCCACGACCGTGACGTGGACGGCGTCCTCGGCCGGCTCGTCGGCCAGCTCGAAGATGGTCTGGACCGTCGGGACCGCGATCGCGACCAGGATCAGGGCGGGCACCAGCGTCCAGGCGATCTCGAGCTTGGTGTTGCCGTGGACCTGCTTGGGCAGCTGCTCCTGCCCCTTGTCGCGGAAGCGCACGACGATGAACGCGAGCCCGGCGAACACCAGCACGAACACCGCGATCGAGATCGGGTACGCGAGGTTCCACAGGTCGTCCTGGGCCTCTGCCACCGGGCCCATCGGCGCGAGCGCGTTGGCGGGGATGTCCCGCTGCGGGTCGGGTCCTGGGATGTTGGAGGTGCCGGTGCCGTCGAGGTTGGCCGAGCACCCGGACACCGCGAGCGCGACGGTGGCGAGTGCGAGGAAGGCACGGGCCCTGCAGGATCTCATCCAGCCATGCCGTGGAGGACGGTCGACACGATGCGGGAATGGCAGAGCCCTGAGGAGGCCGGTGTACCTGTGCCGTTCTCGTGACATCGCCCATGGTCCCATGTCAAGTCCACCTGGAAGGGTGTGGGCATCCTACTACGTCGGCGTAGTGGCGTGCTCCCACGGACCTGTGTCACAGTGGAATAGATGAGCGGTGCCCGCCGCGGTTACCCAGCTACCGCGGCCCTCGTGGGAGATGGCCGTCCGCTCGACCGGAGAGTCCAAGATGTCTGAACAGCCTCCGCCGTCCGCCTCCGCAGATGGTCTGCTCGGCTCCCTCGAGTTCGGCGCCATGAAGGCGCTCTGGGAGAAGTCACCCGCCACCGTCAATGAAGTCCGAGACCGCATCAATCGGAGTCGGACCCCACACGACGAGCTTGCCTACACCACCGTCATGACCGTCCTCGCTCGGTTGCACGACAAGGGCCTGGCGGCCCGCGAGAGAGTCGGTCGCGGCTACTCCTACAGGCCCGCCTTCTCCGAGTCTGAGCTGGTTGTCCACCTCAGCCGCCGTGACGTGGTGGAACTCGTCGACCGGTACGGGTCAGTCGCCCTCTCCCAGTTCGCGGCAGCCCTAGAAGAATCCGACCCTGCACTTCTTGCACGGATCCTGCGATTGGCGGGAGGTGACGAGCATGCGTAACCGACGTCTGGTGCGATCGGGGATCATCGGCGGAGCCGTGGGCTGCGTGGGCGGTTGGATGATTGGCATGGGCGGAGTAGCGGTCATGGCCGGGTCAGCCGGCGTCATGGCCGTGGTGCTCGCCGCGCCAGTCATCCGAGGGGCCTGGCGGCACGTGCGCCTGACCTCGGCGCTGAACTCCGTGTGCTCCCCCGCCACGGTGCACGGCTTCCCGGTCCACACCGGTCAGCTGTCGAGGGCAGCCTTGGTAGCCGGTCTGCATCAGCCCGAGATCTACGTCGACACCAATCTCCTCGCCGACCTGTCGGACGACGAACTCACAGCCGTGTTGCTCCACGAGCACGCCCACAAGTTGGGGCGGGACCCACTGAGGGCAGTCCTGATCGACAGCCTGTCACCTGTCGTGCGACATTGGCACGGCGGACGGCTCTTGGCCGCGCTCAGGGCCACCGCAGAGATCCGCGCAGACAAGTACGCCATTCGACACGGCGCATCCCGAACGGCCCTGGCGTCGGCGTTGCTCAAGGTGGCGCCGGTACCAGGCGGAGGTGTCGGGTTCTCCTCAGCGGTCGACCTGCGCCTTCGTGCTCTCCTCGGCGAGGACCTCCGCCCGCCGTTGTCGGGTTTGATCGGCCACCTCGCGTGCGTGGCGTTGGTAGCCGTGCCGACGGCCGCCGGGTGTGCGGCGTTGAACCTCCACGAGACGATCGTCCCACAAATCATGGCCAGTCTGACCTGAGCTCCACGGTTCGAAGACGGCGACACCAACTGCTTCGCTGAATCGGCACCTGGCTGGCCAACCGGAGGCCGCCACGGCCTCGACGACGACTGCGGCGATGCAGAACTCCTTCTTGCTGACGGTAAACAGCAGCGCCACGTGGTCACCTGCTGATGCGGTCAACGGCCACACCCCGATGGCGATGGCTCGGCATCAGGGTCGACTGGGCTGCGGCACACCTACGGGCCTGACCGCTGCCATCCCGCCGTACCGGCACGGCACCCAGAACTCAGGACATCGGCCGCATGTGACGTGCGCGGCCGACGACAACGTGGGCAGGTCGACGGTCCTCAACGAGTACATCGCCGAGGAGCTCCGGACCGACGTGACCACGCCCACCCTGCCGTGGTTGGAGTTTGCTCCATCGTGGAGTTGGCAAGGAGTGTGGTGTGACCACGTCGCGGTCCACCCGTGTCGCCATCAGCCTCATCGGGCTGATGGTGATGGCGGTGCTCGGTCATCTCGTCCTCTGGGCCGGCTCCGCGCTCGCTGACGGCAGCGACGACCCGGCCACATCCGCGGCGGTGGCGGTGATGGGCGAGCATGAGCAGCCCGCGTCCGCTTCTGCAGCGGACGCGCACGACGGTCATGCGTTCATGTGGGGGTGCTCGGCGATGTTCGCCGTCCTCGCGCTCCACGTCGCATTGATCATCAGCACGCGCTCGTCGGTCGGTGATGGTGACGAGGGCGTTGTGGCGCCGCCGCAACGCCAGGGCGATCTCCGGTCCGACGTGAGCTCAGCGATGCCCGCCGGCCCTCCCGTGGGCGTCGGGGTCGTGCTGCGCGTCTAGAGGACGAACGGCCGCGCTGCACGGCCGTCGGCGTGTGACCGTGATCGCGGTCTGCGTCGCTGACGGTGCGTGCGTGGTGACCGTCCACGCTCCGCCGCCCTCCGGCGTCGACGTCCCTGTCGGCGTCACAACCGAACGAGAGAGGAACGATGCCATGAACACCACCAGGGCAATGCTGGAAACGTATCCCCGCGACTACAACGTCGACACCGACAAGCTGCAGGCGTGCATCGATGCGTGTAATGAATGCGCGAACGCCTGCACGCAGTGCGCAGACGCCTGTCTGTCAGAGGACAACGTCGCCGAACTGATCAAGTGCATCCGGCTCAACGCCGACTGCGCCGATCTGTGCGTCGCCACCGGCCGGGTCCTGTCACGCCAGACCGAGTACGACGCCAACGTGGCGCGCGCGGCCCTGCAGGCCTGCATCCAGGTCTGCAAGACCTGCGGTGACGAGTGCGAGCGCCACGCGTCGATGGGCATGGAGCACTGCGGTGTCTGCGCCGAGGCGTGTCGCCGCTGTCAACAGGCTTGTGAGGAACTGCTCGCCACCATCAGCTGACCGAGAACGCGGTGGGGCCGCGCCCACCGGCCCCACCGCACATCACCCACCAAACCGCACCCTTTCAGCCTGGGTCGCCACGGCCGACCGGTGCAAAGCGGTCGCGAAGGAGGACGCGATGGCCAACGACCACACCCATCATCACCCACCCCGCGGGGAACGCCGGCCGGAGGAGGAGGGGGCGCTGGATGTCCGTGAGGAGCACGTCGGCGACCCGCCTGACCATGACCCGCACGACGGTGACGGGGACGGTCACGGGGCGGGTCATGGTGATCACGCGGCGATGTTCCGTGACCGCTTCTGGGTGTCCCTGGTCCTCTCGGTCCCCGTGATCGCCTACAGCGAGACGATCCAGGGGTGGTTCAGCTACTCCGCTCCTGAGGTGCCCGGCCATGAGTGGATCGCTCCGGTCCTCGGTGCGGTGATCTTCGTCTACGGGGGCTGGCCGTTCTTGGCCGGCGCGGTCCAGGAGGCGCGGGATCGCCAGCCGGGGATGATGTTGCTGATCGGCATGGCGATCACCGTCGCGTTCGTGGCGAGCGCGGCCACGTCGGTGGGGGCGTTCGACCTCGAGTTCTGGTGGGAGCTGGCGCTGCTGATCGACGTCATGTTGTTGGGCCACTGGATGGAGATGCGCGCCATCGGCCAGGCACGCGGCGCCCTGCAGGCTCTGGCCGAGCTGCTGCCCGATGATGCTGAGCGGGTGACCGACGGCGGTGTGGAGACGGTCGACGTGGCCGACTTGGCGCCGGACGACGTGGTGTTGGTCCGCCCGGGTGGCCGCGTCCCCGCGGACGGGGAGATCGTCGACGGCCGCGCCGAGGTCGACGAGTCGATGATCACCGGGGAGTCCAAACCCGTTGGCAAGCAGCCCGGCGACCAGGTCGTCGCGGGCACGGTGGTGGCGGACTCCGCGATCCGCGTGCGGGTCGGCGCCGTCGGTGAGGACACCGCGCTGGCGGGGATCCAACGGCTGGTCGCGGAGGCCCAGCAGTCCGGGTCCCGAGCTCAGGCGTTGGCGGACCGGGCGGCCGCCTGGTTGTTCTACGTCGCCGCCGTCGCAGCCGTGGTCACCTTCGCGGCCTGGCTGGTGCTGGGCGACTCCGAGCAGGCCACGGTGCGGACGGTCACGGTGCTGGTGATCGCCTGCCCCCACGCCCTCGGGCTGGCCATCCCGCTGGTCGTGTCGATCTCCACGTCGGTCTCGGCCCGCTCGGGCATCCTCGTCAAGGACCGCCTCGCCCTGGAGCGCATGCGCGACATCGACGTGGTGCTGTTCGACAAGACCGGCACGTTGACCGCCGGCGCGCACGCCGTGGCCGACGTCGCGGTCACCGGCGGGGTCACCGAGGAGGAGCTGCTGCGCCTGGCGGCCGCGGTGGAGGCCGACAGCGAACACCCCCTCGCCCGCGCCATCGTCGCCCGCGCAGACCGCATCGACGTGCCGCACGCCGAGGGGTTCGAGTCGATGACCGGCCGAGGGGTCCGTGCCCGCGTCGACGGTCACACCGTCGCCGTCGGCGGACCCGCGCTCCTCAGAGACTCCGACGCCGACGTCCCGGCGGACCTCGACGACCACGTCCGCGGATGGATCGAACGGGGCGCGGCGGTCCTGCATGTCTTGCGCGACGGCCAGGTGCTCGGGGCCTTCGCGCTCGAGGACCAGGTGCGACCCGAATCACGCGCGGCCGTCGATGCCCTGCACCAGCGCGGCGTGGCGGTGGCCATGATCACCGGGGACGCCCGACAGGTCGCCGACGCCGTCGCCGCCGACCTCGGCATCGACGAGGTGTTCGCCGAAGTGCTCCCCGAGGACAAGGACGCCAAGGTCAGCGAGCTGCGAGACCGCGGCCAGCGGGTGGCGATGGTGGGCGACGGCGTCAACGACGCCCCGGCGCTGGCGCGCGCCGATGTCGGGATCGCGATCGGCGCGGGCACCGACGTCGCCATCGAATCCGCCGGGATCGTCCTCGCCTCCGACGACCCCCGAGCGGTCCTGTCGGTGATCGAGCTGTCACGGGCGTCGTACCGCAAGATGCTGCAGAACCTCGCGTGGGCAGCTGGCTACAACGTCTTCGCCATCCCCCTCGCGGCCGGCGTGCTCGCCGGCGTCGGCTTCGTCCTCCCACCCGCCGTCGGGGCGCTGCTCATGAGCGCCTCCACGGTGGTCGTGGCCCTCAACGCCCAACTGCTCCGCCGCATCGACCTCGACCGCCCCGTCCTCGCGTCACCCTGATCGGTGACGCCGGACATCGCTGACAGACCGAACGGACGAGAGAAGGGGAACTCCATGTCAGACGAGAACGCGCACCAGAGCACCCGCCACGGCGACAGCAACGGTCATCCAGGCATGCAGCCGACGATGTACCTGCGGTTCGGGGCCATGATCCTCACGGCGATGGTGGTCATGTACGGCGTCATGTTCGTCAGTTCCTGGGAGTGGAGTCACATCCGCTTGAGCGAGAGCCGCATGTTCATGGCGTTGACCATGGGCGGGACCATGGGGCTCGTCATGTTGGGGTGGATGCTGAACATGTACCGGAACACGACCGCCAACATCGTCGTGGTCGTCGTGAGCGTCGTGTTGCTCGCTGTCGGCATCTTCTTGGACCGCAGTCAGACCACGGTGGACGACACCGGCTTCATGCAATCCATGATCCCGCATCACTCGATGGCCATCACACGCGCCGAACGCTTCAACGTGACGGACGTGCGGGTCTGCGAACTCGCCGTCGAGATCAGCGAAGCCCAGCGGCGAGAAATCCTCGAGATGGACTGGCTCATCGACGACATCCGCGAGAACGGACCAGCATCGAGCCCCGAGGACGCCGACGCCCGGCCCGTACCTGACTTCAACCGACAAGCAGAACGCGATTGTCCCACGGGCTGATTCGAGAGTGAACGAGTCTAGAAGTGGCGACCGTCAATGCCTCGACGGGGGGCGTCCTCCCGGTGTGATCGGCGACGAGTGGATTCTGTGCAGCAATGGGCGAAGACCACTTGGTCAGTCCCCGGAACTGCTCGCCATACTTAGCATAGTTAGATTAGTTTGCCCGGTTATTGGGCTCGCGCGGCGGTCCCGGGTGAAGCGGCAGTAACTGCCCTCTTACCCGTTGGCGGCCGTCACGCCACGCAGTGATCACGTTGGCGTTTCATCACCGATTGCGTTGGGGGGCGCTGTGGATTGAAAGCATCTATCCTCATCCCGACCGGTTGATCGCTCCGGCACGGTGTTGGATGACGCCGCAGTACACCGCCGACTCGGCTCCTGCGTAGTCGCCCGCGCCGATGACCAGGTCGGTGAGTTCGTCGCGGAGTTGCTGCATCTCCGTGATGCGCTGATCAAGTTCTGAGGCATGGCGTTGGAGCAGCCCGAGAACGTAGCCGCATGGCGTCTGTTCCTGTTCGCGGACGACGAGAACCTCACGGATCTCATCCAGGGTCAGTCCGAGCCGTTGGGCGGTGCGAATGAACGACAGCCGCTCAGCATCGGCGGCGGTGTACATGCGGTAACCCGCGGCGTTGCGCATGGGCTCGGGCAGCAACTCGATGGACTCGTAGTACCGGATGGTCTTGGTGTTGACGCCGACCCGGTCAGCGACCTGACCGATGCGCATGGTGGTGTGCTGAGCCGCGTCGCTCAGCTGTGAATTCGTCGCGCCGCTCATCACGGTCCTGTGGTTGTTTCGTAGTTTGATACCGATAGGGCCATCATGGCCGAGATCCTGGGTGTTCACTATACGGTGAACACTTGAGCGAAGATGTCTGCGAACAGTGCGAGGGAGACGAACCAGGCACCGACCATGAGGAGGAGGACTCCTCCCCACTTCTTGACCGCGGGAGCGTTGGCTTGAATCCGCTCGACGGTGGCTCTTTGTGCGCGGGAGACGGTGAAGGCCGCGATGAACATGAGCGCCACGATCACCATGGCCGCGACGCCGAAGGCCAGCGACGCGGCCGCGACGCCGCCGGTCACAAGAGCTTGCCCGGCCAGACCGGCCAGGATCGGCCCCGTTCAACCAAAACCTGCCAGGAAGGTAGAAGAACCCGAACGTGGTGAACCCCGCGGTGGGGCGTTGGCGGCGCAGACGAGCGTGCGACCGGCTGAGCCGCCTGGTCACGCGCTCCACCATGCGGAACGGGGAATCGCCCATCACGCCGAGCTGGACGAGTCCGAGCAACATCAGCGTCACGCCGACCACGACGCGCAACGCAATCCCGACGGCACTGGTGAACGTCACGGTGGCGGCAACGGCGCTGCCGCCCAGCGCGATCACTCCGCCCAACAGCATCAAGAACAGCGTCGCTCCGCCGGCGAGCGCGGTCGCGAATACCGCCGGTCGACCGCCACGGACGTGACTCGAGCTGCCAGTGTCCCGCGACAGCAACGTGACCAGAAGCGGGAAGGAGCACGGCGCGAAGAACGATGCGATGCCCGCCCCCGCCGCGAGGACCAGGAGCCCGGCTCCCTCAAGGGCAGGAAGCTCGAACCTTGGGTACATCTCGTAGCCCGCGAACCCTGTCAACGCGACCACCAGGACCGCGGCGGTCAGCAAGCCGTATAGCGTCCGCCCGTGCGTGCCGCCGCCATCAATGGGGTCAGCCCGAGATGCTGCGGTCGGGTCCGCAGAAGGTGGTTGCTGCACCGGGAACCCGGCGGTCGGCCAACCGCTGGGCGATCGTGTCCTCGTCGACGAGGGATTCGATGAATGTGACACCAACCGTGTTGTGTTCGGTATCTGGCTGGACGTCCTCCACTCCGTCCAGAGTCGCCAAGGCCCTCCGGATGGACGTCGAGCAGCCCTCGCAGTGGATGTTCTCAACGTATACGGTTCGGTGTGCCATGCCGCTCACCGTAGACCTTCCACCGGGGTGGAAGGTCAAGAGGGCGTCCGGCCTGACGGCGATTCGGATGGCGCGTGCCAGCGGTGCGGGGTGGGCGATGTGTCGCGGACCCTTCGCCGCCGCGTTGTAGATGAAACGCACCTGCCGATCTGCGGGGTCGGCGGGCAGCGAACGCTGTCGACGTCCACCCACTCGCCGTCGAAGTCACCCGCGAGGTCGGCGTCGACCTCACCGCATCGCGGCCGCGCGGCTACCGACATGTCGTCGTCGACCCCGACGTCGTGGCTCGGTGTGCGACCGCGCGGCGATCGGTGACGGATGGCTCGGCGGGGTCTCCTCAACACGGAAGCCCACGCCGGTCGTCAAGCGTCCGCTTGAAGAGCGGCCGGTCGTGCCCGACGCCAGCGCCGTTCTGTTGAGCGAGCTGCGTGGAGCCCGTGGCCGAGTCCGGCCGGGGTTGGTTGTCAGTCAGTTGCCGCCGCACTCCGCAGCGGTCATCTCGGCTTGGGCCTCCCGCTGCTCGTCGGTCCACCAGGTCTTCAGGTACGTTAGGATCGCGTCGACCTCGGCGTCGATGAGCTGGTCGCGGAACGCCGGCATGATCTGCTCGTCGGGCACACCCGGTCGCGGGGGGAGCCCGTCGAGCACGATGTCGGTGAGCAGGCAGTCGGCGTGGTGCCAGGTGTGGCCCTGCGCGCCGTGGCGGGGTGGGATGTCACTGATCGCCCCACCGGTGGGGCCCCCGTGGCACTGCAGGCACGACGTTGCGTACAGGCGCTCACCGCGGGCGACGACGTCTGCGGCCGGCTTGGATCCACCACCGCATGCCGTTGCGGCGATCGCGACGGCCAAGGCCACGGCCAGCACCTGCGGATGTCGTCGGCGCGATCTCACCGCGCAAGCGTAGAGGGGGCGTGGTCTGTGACCACGCCACTGAGCGGACTGCGGCTGTCGTCCGCCGCGGGTCGGCGTCAGCGGAAGTCGCCGACGACGTCGACGGTGAGCTGCTCGGTGCCGTCGGCGGTGGTGATCGGGACGTGGACGGCGAGGTCGTGGGGGCCGTCCATGCCGGGGTGCATGCTGAGTTCGAAGGTCAGTGTGGTCGTCTCGCCTGGCGCCAGAGCGGTGGTGTCGAGGGTGAGCGGGCCGGGGCAGCAGC
>NZ_CAXQBR010000026.1 GCF_964222135.1 Euzebya sp. | reverse complement strand
CGGCGTCGGCCCGCCCGCGCCGCGCCCCGCCGAGGCCACGCCGCTCGCCCCGCTCGTCGGCACCGCGCCCGAGCCTCCGGCCAACGACGTCGCGTCCCCGCGCGACCACCTCCGCGCGGAGGTGGCTCGCACCGCTCGGGTCCTCGCCGCCCTGCTGTCCTCGGAGCTCGTCCGCGAGGCCGCGCTCCGCGAGGCCGCCCGGGCCCGCCTGGCCGCCCGGCACGATCCGCTGACGGGCCTGCTGAACCGGGCCGGCTGGGACCAGGTGCTCGCGGACGAGGAGGAGCGCGCTAGCCGCTACAGCCTGCCGGCGGCCGTGGCCATCATCGACCTCGACGAGCTCAAGTCCCTCAACGACGCGGAGGGCCACCACGCCGGGGACGAGCTGCTCCGCCGCGCCGCGGACGTCCTGCGGATCTGGCACCGCCGCAACGACCACGTCGCCCGGCTCGGCGGGGACGAGTTCGCGGCGCTGCTCGTCCAGACCAGCGAGTCCGATGCGCTCGACGCCGCGCAGCGGTTGCGCCGCGACCTCGCCGACGCCGGCATCGCCGCCAGCGTCGGCACCGCCGGCCGCTGGGCCAACGGCACGCTCCCGCACGCCGTCCTGGCCGCGGATCGGGCGATGTACGCCGACAAGCGCCAGCGCCGCCGGGCCCGCCGCGACTGCGCCTGATCGACGACCGTTGCTCTAGCGTGGGGCCATGTCGTCTGATGAGGCCATCGATCGCCTGAACGCCGCCGTCCGGGACGTGGCGGACTTCCCCTCGCCCGGCATCACCTTCAAGGACATCACCCCGCTGCTGGCCGACGCCGAGCTGTTCGCCGCGGCGGTCGAGGCCCTGGCCCGCCCCTACGCGACCGCCGAGATCGACGCGGTCGTCGGGATCGAGGCCCGCGGGTTCATCTTCGCCGCCCCGATCGCCCGGGTGCTGGGCGCCGGGTTCGTGCCGCTCCGGAAGGCCGGGAAGCTGCCGAGTGACACGGTGGAGGAGACCTACGACCTCGAGTACGGCACCGCGACGATCGCGGTGCACGTCGACGCCTTCGACGACGGCGACCGGGTGCTGGTCGTCGACGACGTCCTGGCGACCGGTGGCACGGCACGTGCCGCGGCCAACCTGGTGCGCCGCGCCGGCGGGCACGTCGTCGGCCTCGCCGTGCTGATCGAGCTGGGGTTCCTCGGCGGGCGGGAGGTGCTGGACGGCGTGCCCCTCACGACCGTGCTGCGCTACTGACCGGCCGGTCGGTCATCTGCGGTTCGTCGCCCATCGACAGTCCGACTACGCTTGTCGTCACCACCTCTTGGGAAAACGGAGGACATCACGAGCGCACAGGATCGTCCCGCCTCCCCAGTCGTCGAGCGGACGGCTGAGCCGGACCCCCGCGCGCCCGCAGACCCCTCCCCGACGGGGGAGCCGAGCCCGCCACCGCCCCCGGAGGCGACGCCCGAACCGACCCCGGCACCGGTCGAGCACACCCCGCCCCAGGGCACCGAGCAGGTGGCCCCGCCGGGCGCCCGGCACGCCCGCCGCCAGTCCGGTGTTCGCGCGGTCCTCGCGCGGTTGCCGTTCGACCTCGGCACCCAGATCCCCGACCAGATCCAGCCCGTCGTCCAGGCGCTGAAGCGCAACGGCGCGCGGGTCGACCTGAAGCTGATCCTGCGCGCCCACGAGGTGGCCGACGCCGCCCACCGCGGCCAGAAGCGGCGCAGTGGCGAGCCCTACATCATCCACCCGATCGGCGTGGCGGAGATCCTCGCCGAGCTGGGCGCGGACACCGCGACGATCTGCGCAGCGCTGCTCCACGACGTGGTCGAGGACACCGAGTGGGGCCTCGAGGACATCCGGCGGGAGTTCGGCGACGCGACCGCGAACCTCGTGGACGGCGTCACCAAGCTCGAGCGCGTCGCGGTGCAGACCAAGGAGGAGCAGCAGGCCGAGTCCCTCCGGAAGATGCTGCTCGCGATGGCCGAGGACTACCGGGTCCTGCTCATCAAGCTCGCGGACCGCCTGCACAACATGCGGACGATCCACCACATGCCGCGCCACAAGCAGGAGCAGAAGGCGTCGGAGACCCTGTCGATCTACGCCCCCCTCGCCCACCGGTTGGGCATGCAGCAGTTCAAGTGGGAGCTGGAGGACCGCTCCTTCCAGTGCATGCACCCCAAGCGGTACGAGGAGATCAAGGCGATGGTGGCCGAGCGGCAGCCCGGTCGCGACCGCTACATCGAGGAGGCGATCGCCGACGTCACCGAGCGCCTGCGGGCGGTGAAGATCCGGGCGACGGTGACGGGCCGCCAGAAGCACTACTGGTCCATCTACGAGAAGATGGTGGTGCGGGGCAAGGAGTTCGGCGAGATCTACGACCTGGTCGGCATCCGGGTCATCGTCGACTCGGTGAAGGACTGCTACGCGGCGCTCGGGACGCTGCACGCGGTGTGGCGCCCGGTGCCGGGACGGTTCAAGGACTACATCGCGATGCCGAAGTTCAACCTCTACCAGTCGCTGCACACGACGGTGGTGGGACCCGGCGGCAAGACGATGGAGGTGCAGATCCGCACCCAGGCCATGCACCGCACCGCCGAGTACGGCGTGGCCGCCCACTGGCGGTACAAGGAGACCGCGCGGGGGGCGCCGGCGTCCGGCGGGGACGCGCAGTGGCTCGACCAGATGCTCGACATGGAGTCCTCGACGCGGGACTCACCCGGCGAGTTCATGCGGAACGTCCAGCTGGACCTCTACGCCGACGAGGTGTTCGTCTTCACCCCGGCGGGGGACATCAAGCAGCTGCCGCGGGGCTCGACGCCGGTCGACCTGGCGTACGCGATCCACACCGACGTCGGGCACCGCACGATCGGCGCGCGGGTCAACGACCGGCTGGTGCCCCTCGAGTACGAGCTCCGCAACGGCGAGACCGTCGAGATCCTGCTGAGCAAGTCGAAGGACGCCGGGCCCAGCCGGGACTGGCTCGAGTTCGTCGGCTCGTCGCGGGCGCGGTCGAAGATCCGGGCGTGGTTCAGCCGCGAGCGGCGCGAGGACGCGATCGAGAAGGGCCGCGAGCAGCTCCGCAAGGTGCTCGCCAAGTCGGGCCGCGGCTGGAAGTCCCAGATCGCGTCGCCGACGCTGCTCGAGATCGCCCAGTCCCACAACTACGCCGACCTGGAGGCGCTGTACCGGGCGATCGGCGACGGGCACATCACCGCCAAGGCGATCGCCCAGCAGGTGGGGGAGAAGCTCGCCGAGGCCGAGGGGCACGTCGACCCGAACGCCGACGCCGACGAGGGGTACACCGCCCCGCCGGTCGACGACTTCGAGCCGCGCCGGTCCTCCGAGGCGGTGTTCGTCGAGGGCGTCGACGACGTCCTCGTCACCCTCGCCCGCTGCTGCTCCCCGGTGCCCCGCGACGACATCATGGGCTTCGTCACCCGGGGCAGGGGCATCAGCGTCCACCGGACCGACTGCCCGAACGCCGATGACCTGCGCAGCGAACCGGACCGCCTGGTCGACGTGCGGTGGAACACCCAGACCCCGGCGACGTTCCGGGTGACGATCGACGTGGAGGCGTTCGACCGCAAGCACCTCTTGCGGGACATCACCACGGTGCTGGGCGACGAGTTCGTCTCCATCGTGTCGGCGAACGTCACCACCAAGAAGGACCGGGTCGCGCTGCTGCGCTTCACCTTCGAGCTGGCCGACATCACCCACCTCGACCACGTGCTCCGGCAGGTCAAGAAGGTCGAGGCGGTCTACGACGCCTACCGCGTGATCCCCCGGTCGTCGAACGGCGCGAAGCGGAGCGCGACGAGGGCCTAGTGGTCGACTCCACCTTCATCGACGTCCTCACCCTCGGCATGTGGCAGGCCAACTGCTACGTGGTCGGGGATCTCGAGCGTGGTGCGGCGTTCGTGATCGACCCCGGCCAGGGAGGGGACGGGCCGGTCCAGCAGGTCCTCGCCGACCGGGGCGTGACCTGTGAGGCGATCCTGCTGACCCACGGCCACCTCGACCACCTGTGGGCGGTGCCGGAGCTGGTCCGCGAGCTCGACGTCGAGGTGCGGATGCACCACGACGACCGGTGGCTGTGGGACTCGCCGGCCGCGGCGTTCGGGGCGCCGCCGGAGATGCTCCGCGCCCAGTTCGACCTCGACTGGGACCCGCCGACGGACCACCTGGCGACCTTCGGCGACGACCAGGTCATGACCCTCGCCGGCATGCGGGTGCTCACCCGGCACACGCCAGGGCACACGCCGGGCTCGTCGGTGTTCCTCACCGACGACGTCGACGGCGACCCGGTGCTGATCTCCGGCGACCTGATCTTCGCCGGCTCGGTCGGCCGGACCGACTTCCCGCGGGGCTCGTGGGAGGAGCAGGCCCGCTCCATCCACCGGGTCGTCCTGCCCCTCGCCGACGCCACCCGCATCGTCAGCGGCCACGGGCCCGAGACCACCGTGGGCACCGAGCGGCGGACCAACCCGTTCGTCGCGGAGATCATCCGCGACCTCGGCGTGCCCTAGGGGTTACCCTGCTGGCGCACCACACGGGAGAAGGGTCGAGGATGGACGGGATTCTGTTGGCACAGGACGAGCTGGGCGCAGCGGCAGGGGCGGGCATCGCGATCGTCTTCCTGCTGTTCTACCTGGCGATCTTCGTGCTGTTCATCGCCGCGGGCTGGAAGCTGCTGACCAAGGCGGGGGAGCCGGGCTGGAAGGTCCTGATCCCGATCTACAACTACTGGACGTTCGCCGAGATCTCGGGGCGGCCGGGCTGGTGGGCGCTGTTGTTCCTCATCCCGATCGTGAACATCGTCATCGGCGTGATCCTGGCGATGGACCTCGCGAAGTCCTTCGGGAAGGACCCCGCGTTCGGGATCGGCATCGCGTTCCTGTCGATCATCTTCATCCCGATCCTCGCCTTCGGCGACTCCCGCTACGTCGGCCCGGCCGGTCCCGAGGGGCGGCCCGGCTGGTCCGGCCCCCAGGGGTACGGCGGCTACGGGCAGGGTGGCTACGGCCAGGTCGGCTACGGCCAGCAGGGGTACGCGCCGCAGGGCGGCTACGCGCCGCCGCCGGGCCAGCAGTGGGGGCAGCCGTCCCAGCCGTCCCAGCCCCAGTGGGGCCAGCCGCCCCAGCAGCCGTCCCAGCCGCAGTGGGGCCAGCCGCCCCAGGGTCAGGGCGACCCGAACCAGGGCTCCGGGGGCTACCCGCCGCCGCCGCTCGGCTGACGCCGCGCGAGGTCAGCCGGTCAGCCGCTGACGCGCTCGAGCATCGCCGTCGAGGTGCTGGGCTCGCCGATCAGGTAGCCCTGCCCCCAGTCGCAGCCCAGCTCGGTGAGCAGGTCCAGCTGGCGGTCCGACTCGATCCCCTCCGCGATCGTGGTCAGGTTCAGCGCGTGCGCCAGCTCGAGGGTGGCACGGACGATCGCCTGGTCCTCCCGCGAGGAGTCGATGCCGGCGACGAACGACCGGTCGATCTTGACGAAGTCGAGCGGGAGGGTCTTCAGGTACGACATCGACGCGTACCCGGTCCCGAAGTCGTCGATGCCGATCGCGATGCCGAGGGCGTGCAGGTCGGTGATGTTGCGCCGCACCTGCTGGTCGGCGTGGACCAGGACGCCCTCGGTGATCTCGAAGCGCAGGGCCGTGGAGGGGAGCCGGGCGACGTCGAGCGCGTCGCTGACCCGCTCGGTGATGCCGTGCCGGTTCAGCTCGTGGGGTGACAGGTTCACCGACACGCACAGCGGCAGGCCGGTGAGGTCCCGCCAGGTGGCCACGGCGCGGACCGCCTGGGACATGGCGAACTGGCCGAGCGGGACGATCATCCCGGTCTCCTCGGCAACGGGCAGGAAGTCCGGCGGGTCGATCGGCCCGAGGAACGGGTCGTGCCAGCGCAGCAGCGCCTCGGCGCCGGTGATCTCCCCGGTCCGCAGGTCCCGCAGCGGCTGGTAGGCGACCCGCATCAGCCCCTCGTCGAGCGCGGTCCGCAGCGACGTCTCGATCCGCAGCCGGTCCGTCGACGCGGTCCGCATCTCCTGGTCGTAGACCTTCCACCGGGCCCGACCGCGCTCCTTCGCGTGCTTGAGCGCCTGGGTCGCCTGGGTCAGGACCTCATCGCCGCTCTGGCCCGTGCCCGGCGCGACCAGGGAGATGCCGGCGGAGGCGGTCAGCTGGATCCGCAGCCCGTCGACGTCGATCGGCTCGGCGATCCCGTCGAGGACCCGCTGGGTGAGCGCGTCGACCTGCGCGCGGCTGGTGATGTTGCCGCACAGCAGCACGAAGTCGTCCCCGGCGATCCGGGCGGCCGCGTCGCCGGGCTGCAGGGCCTGGCGGAGGCGGCCGGCGATCTCCACGAGGACCCCGTCGCCGGTCGACTGGCCGAGGGAGTCGTTGACCGCCTTGAACCGGTCGAGGTTGATCGCGATGACCGCGAAGGGGTTCTGGCGGACCCGCAGCTGGTCGCCGAGCAGGTCGATCAGCAGGGTGCGGTTGATCAGCTGGGTGAGGGGGTCGAACAGCGCGCGGCGGGACATGAAGTCCTCGGCGCGGCGCAGGCGCGAGACGTCCATGACCTGGCAGACCAGCGACGTGCACGTCCCGTCGACGTCGAGCAGGGCGGAGATGCCGAATTGCAGGGCCACCGTGCCGCCGTCGCGTCGCTCGAGGACGAACTCCGCCGCGTGGTGGGGCAGGACCCCGTCGATCATGCGCAGCATCGTGGTGCGCTCGCGCTGGACGTCCTCCTCCGCGGCCAGCGCGACCAGCGACGTGCCGGCCAGCTCGTCCGCGGTGGTCCGCAGCATGTCGGCGAACGCCTGGTTCGCCAGGACGATCGTCCCGTCGGTCCGCAGGTGGACCATCCCGACGACGGACTGCCCGAACAGGGTGTGGATCGAGCGCCCGGCCGGGTCGCTCAGGTCGAGGACGGCCGGGGGCAGCCCATGCGTCGTGTCCACTCGGACTGCATCGGACAATTGACGACCTCAGGGGGGAAGGTGGGGGTCTGCGCGAACTATGCTGCGGGCCGACCGCACGATCAAGGATCGTCGACGGTCGGCTACCGTTCAGGGCGATGAACCCCTACGGCAGCATGCGAACACACGGCACCGGCACCCTCCGCACCTCACACGACGGCGACGAGGTCGTCCTCGCGGGGTGGGTGGATCGCCGACGTGACCACGGCGGCGTGGTGTTCCTCGACCTGCGGGACCGCACCGGGATCGTCCAGGTCGTCGCGGACCCCTCCGCGGGTGAGGCGCTGCAGGCCGCCCACGACGTCCGCCCGGAGTACGTGGTGCGGGTCCGCGGGTCGGTGCGGGTGCGCCCAGAGGGGCAGGAGAACCCGGCCATCGACACCGGCGAGGTCGAGGTGGCCGCGTCGTCCGTCGAGGTCCTGAGCGTGGCCGAGACCGTCCCGTTCCCGATCACCGACGATGTCGACCCGAAGGGTCGCGATGTGGCTGTGACGGCGGAGGACGTCAGGCTGCACCACCGCTACGTCGACCTGCGCCGCCCCTCCCTCAACCGGCGGGTCCGGGTCAGGGCGCAGACGACCGCCATCATCCGCCAGGTCATGGAGGCCAACGGGTTCCTCGACATCGAGACGCCGATCCTGACCCGCTCGACGCCGGAGGGGGCGCGGGACTTCCTGGTGCCCTCCCGTCTGCAGCCGCGGTCGTTCTACGCGCTGCCCCAGTCGCCGCAGATCTTCAAGCAGCTGCTGATGGTCGCCGGGTTCGAGCGGTACTACCAGATCGCCCGCTGCTTCCGGGACGAGGACCTGCGCGCCGACCGCCAGCCGGAGTTCACCCAGCTGGACGTCGAGGCGTCCTTCATCTCTGAGGAGGACCTCTTCGCGCTGTGCGAGGAGATGATGGTCGCGATCTGGGAGCAGGTCCTCGGCGTGCAGCTCGAGACCCCGTTCCCGCGGCTCGACTTCGACGAGGCGATGCGCCGCTTCGGCTCGGACAAGCCGGACATGCGCTTCGGGATGGAGCTCGTCGACCTCGGGGAGGTGCTGTCCGGCACGGAGGTGGGGGTCTTCTCCGGCGCGCTGTCGTCCGGCGGGTCCGTCGTGGCGGTGTGCCTGCCCGGCGGCGGGTCGCTGACCCGCAAGGAGTTCGACGGTTGGGTCGACTTCGCCAAGCGCCGCGGTGCCAAGGGCCTGGCGTGGGGAGTGGTGGAGGAGGGCGGCGGCCTCCGCTCACCGCTGTCGAAGTTCATGTCCGAGGACGAGATCGCTGGGATCATCGCCGCCTGCGGGGCGACCGAGGGCGACGCGATCTTCTTCGGCGCCGGAGAGACGGTGTTCACCCAGGAGCTGATGGGGGCGGTGCGCGTCGCACTTGCGCGCGACAACGGGATGATCCCGGAGGGGGAGTGGCGGTTCGTCTGGGTGACGGACTGGCCGCTGTTCGCCTGGGACGACGAGCGCAAGCGGTGGGACTCCACCCACCACCCCTTCACCGCGCCGGCGGACCCCGCGACGTTCGCCGACGACCCGGGGTCGGCGAAGTCGAACGCCTACGACCTGGCCCTCAACGGCCTCGAGCTGGGCGGCGGGTCGATCAGGATCCACGACCGGTCGGTGCAGTCGACGGTGTTCGAGCTGCTCGGCATCGACGCGGAGGAGGCGGAGGAGCGCTTCGGCTTCCTGCTCCGCGGGTTGAGCTACGGCGCCCCGCCGCACGGCGGCATCGCCTTCGGGATCGACCGGATCGTGATGCTGCTGACCGGCGCGTCGTCGCTGCGCGACGTGATCCCGTTCCCGAAGACCCAGTCCGGCTCGGACCCGATGACCGAGGCCCCCGCCCCGGTCGACGAGGCCCAGCTGACCGAGCTCGGCCTGCGCGTGCTCCCCCCGCCGGTGAAGGGCTGATCGACGGTCAGCCGTCTCGGAACGGGTTGGTGATCGTGATGCCGTCGAGCTCGGCACCGTCGGCCAGGTCCTCGGTGTAGACGACGTCGCACCCACCGGTCACGGCGGCTCGGAGGATCATGGCGTCCCACAGGGACATCTGATGACGATCCGCGAGATCGATGGCATCGAGGACCAGGCGGTGGTCGGTCGGTACCACGGTGAGCTGTGCGAGCCGCTGCACCTGGCCCTTCGCGACATCTGCGTGGAGCGGTCGAGCGAGCTTGCGGGTCACCGTGACGTGGAACTCCGACATGACCTGTGCGCTGATGACCGCGTCCCGACCGACGTCGCGCAGCAGGTCGAGCGCCTGGCCGCGCTTCTCGGGCTCATCGGCGTCGACGGCGTAGACCCAGACGTTGGTGTCGATGAACGGTCTCATCAGGCCGACTGATGGCGATCGTGGAGGTCCGCTCGAGTCCATGAGCGCCCACCCGGACCACTGCCGCCCGGCGAGCGTTCGGCCTCGGCGACGAACGCCTGGACGGGGTCCGCGTCGGACGGACCGGCCAGCTCCTCGAGGTAGCGCCGGACGAGTGCGTTCAGCGAGGTGCCACGTTCGAGCGCACTGATCCGGGCTCGTCGGAGCACGTCATCGCCGACCTTGAGCGTCAGGTTCGCCATGCGGCCAAGGTAGCACCGGATACGTGCCGCACTGATCCTGTGCAAGTCGGTGATGGGTGATCGGGGTAGGTTGAGCACATGACCGACGTCCGGGTCCGACCGCTCAAGCGGGTCGAGTACGACCTGCTGGTCGATCACGGCGCGTTGGGACCCGAGGACCGGGTGGAGCTGCTCGACGGGATGCTGGTCGAGATGAGCCCGCAGGGGAGTCGCCACGCCGCCGTTATCACGCGCCTGACCGAGATCTTGGTGCTCGCCTGCGCGGGTGGACCGTATGAGGTCCGACCACAGGTCCCGTTCGCCGCATCGGACGTCTCGGAACCCGAACCCGACTTCGCGATCGTGCGGCGCGACCATGGTCTTGGTCATCCAGCTGCTGCGGAGCTCGTCATCGAGGTCGCCGAGTCCAGCCGTGCCCTCGACCTGGGTCGCAAGGCCAGGATCTACGCCGCGGCCGGCGTCCCGACGTACTGGGTCGTGGACCTGCAGGACCGGGTCATCCACGTCCACACCGAGCCGGGCTCCGAGGGGTACGGCCGGGTGGCGACCGCCACCTCGGCGACGTCGCCGGCTCTGGGCATCGACGTCGATCTCGCGGAGCTGCCGTGAGCGGGCACCGGATCTTCACGACCGCCGTCGCGAGCGTCTACCCCCACTACGTGGCCAAGGCCGAGCGGAAGGGCCGGACAAAGGCGGAGGTCGATGAGATCCTGCGCTGGCTGACCGGGTACAGCCAGACCGAGCTGGACGCCGAGCTCGAGCGTGGGACGGACTTCGAGACCTTCTTCGCCGAGGCGCCGGCGATGAACCCGTCGCGCGAGCTGATCACCGGCGTGATCTGCGGTGTCCGGGTCGAGGAGATCGAGGAGCCGACCATGCGCGAGATCCGGTACCTGGACAAGCTCGTCGACGAGCTCGCGCGCGGGAAGGCCATGGAGAAGATCCTGCGGTCCCCGTCACCCTCGCCCTGACTCCGGGCAGCCCGGTGGCCCCACCGTGGTTGGTGGGGTGCGGGTCAGAGGGGTAGTCGGGTGGGTTCGGGGTGGGGTCTGGCCCGGGCGGCGGGTCGTGCCGTCTGGCGGTCGGACCGGTCGGGTCGGTCGGGTGGTCGCCGGCCGTCCCGCCCGGTCCGGTCCGGCGGCACCGCGGTCATGGGGTCCGTGGACGGTGTCTGTTGGGGGGTGAAGCAGACGGTCCGTCGGATGTGGCGGCCGTGCCGGGTGCGTTCGATGGTGACGGTGACGGTGTCGAAGTCGTAGGTGAGCGTCCAGCCGTCGTGGTGGATCGCGGTGTGGTGGCGTCTGCACAGGGGGACGCCGTTGGCCTGGTCGGTGCGGCCGCCGTGACGCCACCAGATGATGTGGTGCAGGTCGGTCCAGCCGATCGGCCGTCCACACGCCGCCCCGTCCGCGATGGGGAACGCACAGCCGCCGAAGGTGACCTCCGCGGCCCGGTACTGGGCGGTGGTCCACCGGCGGGTTTCCCGGCCGATGTCGAGCACCTGCCCGGCGGCGTCCACGATCGCGCGGACCAGCCCGGCGTCACAGCCGAGCCGGCGGACGGTCTCAGCGGACAGCCACGATCCGAACTGGCCCCGCCCCGCCTGATCGCCACCCAGCAGGGTGTCGACGGGTGCGGTGACGGTGACGTGTGGCTTGACGCCCTTGACCGTCCCCAGATCGCCCGCCTTCACCGCAGCGGCGATCAGGTCGGCGAAGGCGTCGGCCTCGACCTGTTCGTGGCTGCGGCGTTCCGCCTCGGGGGTGTCGGGGTGATCGGGGTGGCGGGCGGCCTGCATGGCGGCTTTGAACATCTCGTAGTCCGCCAACGGCATCCGGCCGGCGTAGCAGCCCATCTGCAACTCGTCATCGATCCAGTCGCGATGTGACCGGCGTTGGACCTGTGCGGCTGCGGAGGCCTCCATCGCGTCCGGATCCGCCGCCCGCGCCGCCTTGGCGGCGTCCCGCACCTGATCTGGCGACTCTCCCGCGGTCGCGCGGCCCAACAGCTCGTCACGTCGTGCCGCCCGCTCAGCTGCCGCCCGCGCCTCCCGCTCCGCCGCCTCCCGTGCCGCCCGTTCGGCCAGCGCACGTTCCCGCGCCGCCGCCGCAGCCGCCAGACGGGCCTTCTCGGCCAGCGATGCCGCCTCGGCCTGGGCCCGACGGTCGGCTTCCTCCCGTTCGCGTCGCGCCTCGTCCTCCGCTGCCCGTCGGGCGCGTTCTGCGGCCTCCTGATCGGCCTGGTGGCGTTCCGCCGCGGCCACCAGCCCCTGGGCGTGCGCCCGCGAGATCTGCCCTGCGGTGAGCGCGTCGAGCACCCCGTCCAAGCCCGCCATGACGACCGCGGTGCGGACCTCCCGCCGCGCATGCCCGCTGGTCAACCGCATCGTCTGTGCCAGCCAGGCTGCGGTCGACACCGCCCCCTCCGCTGCCGCCACCCCGACGTCCTCGGCCCGGTCGATCAGCCGCACCCGTGCGGCAGCGACCGCCGCATCGATCGACCCCACCCCCTCCGCCAGCACGGTCAACACCCCCGCATCGACCCCACCACCATCGGCGCCAGCGGTGGCCAGCCAGCGGTTCAACGCCCCAAGGCCCTCCAGCGCACCGGCGACCGCGACCACCGGATCCATCGCCTTGCCATCCCCGTACATGATCCGAACGTACGTTCTTCCAACCGCCAGATCAAGGGATTTCTGGCGGATGTGGACAACCGCGGCGACGGCCGCCAAGAGGGTCAGCCCAAGTGGGTCGAGTGGCTGATGTGACAAGGGGGGCCTGGCTACGAACCCCTGCTCGCTGTCCCGCATGCCCGCGCCGTCATGAGGCGGAGCCTGGCCGCGACCGACGCGGGATCGAGCCGGCGGGGAGTCATCGCTCGGCCATCAGCTCGAGGTCGAGCTCGACCAGCCAGCCGATCTCCATCGCCATGCCCACCGCACGCATCTGCTGTCGCGCGTACAGGCCGGCGTCGTCCTCGTACAGCGGAAGGCCGTCGCCCAGGGCTCGTGCCTGGGCCACCACTCCGGCGGTCGAGAGGTCGAGCAGGTCCACCGCATCGATGTGCACCAGGTCGACGAAGGCGGTGTGGCAGGCGATCCGGTCGAAGGACCGCGGGTCACGCGGCAGCACGGCGATGTCCAGGTCACGCGGGTGGCTCGCCCACTCCGCCCGGGCCGCGCTCCCGAACAGCACCACCACCGAGAGGCCGATCCGATCGCACAGCTCGTCCAGGCGGCCATCGTCCGCGGCGTCCAGGAGCGTCGCTCGAGCCTGTGCGATCGTGACCATCGCGCTCGACTCTACGAAGCCGCTCCGACCGCCACCCGCTCCGCAACCCGCTCCGGCGCCCCGCAGAGCAGGACGTTGCCGTTCCGGAACGTCGTCGTCCGGCTGACCGCCAGCCGGAACCGGTGCGCCACCCCGGCGAACAGCCGCTGGCCCTCTCCCAGCACGATCGGGTCGACCAGGATGCGGAGCTCGTCCACGACACCCGCGTCGAGCAGGCTCGCGGTCAGGGTGGAGCTGCCGAAGATCGCGATGTCCCCGCTCCCGCCCTCGCGCTTCAGCCCCGTCAGGTGCGTCGCCGCGTCGTCGGCGACCAGCTCGGTCCCCTCCCAGGTCGCCTCGTCGAGCGACCGGGAGTACACGACCTTCCGCACCGCGTTCATCCGCGCCGCGGTGTCGGGATCCGAGGCCCGCGCCTCTGCGGTCGGCCACCAGGCCGCCATGTGCTCGTAGGTCGTCCGGCCGAAGACCACCACGTCGATGTCGTTCAGCTGGCGGAGCGAGAACGCGTGGAAGTCGTCGTCGATGTCAGCCCAGCCGAACTCCCCGCCGGGTCCGGCGTGGTTCCCGTCGAGCGAGGTCAGCAGGAACGCGAAGACGGTCCGCATCAGCGACCTCCAGCGGGATCGGCGAGGCCCAGACCGCGCGCGGCGTAGCGCACCCGGAGGCGCTCGAACTCCTCGCGGTCCCAGGACGCCCGACGGCCGTCGAGGGTCGGGCCGAGCGCCGAGAGCGACGTGTGGAGCCCCACGAGGTAGTTCCGCTCGATCGCCACCGCGGGGTCGGGGACGTGGTGACTCACCCGCAGGACGCACCCCTCACCTGCCGGCTCGAGCTCCCAGCGCATCCGCGACCCCTCATCGGCGTGGGTGTGCTCGAGCAGCCGGGGAGGGTCGACGGCCAGGACCTCCCAGACCATCGTCGGCGCGTCGTCTCCCCGCCCGGCCATCACCATCTTCCCGCCGGGCCGCAGGTCGAGGGTGATGTCCGCCTCGAACGGGACCCACCAGTCGGCCAGCCGGGCCGGGTTCGTGATCGCGTCCCACACCTCCTCGATCGGGTGGGGGTAGCGGCGCTCGAAGCGGATGAACCCGCCGGTCGGGGTGCGCTCCAGCACGCCGTCGTGCGCGCTGACGTCGGACTGGCTCATCTGGCGGTCCCTTCGGTCTGAGCAGGGGGAGGGGTGACAGCGGGGGAGGGGGAGGCTGCGATCCGGTCGAGGTGCCGGCCCAGCGCGTCGAGCCGGTCGGCCAGGTGGGCGCGGTAGGGCTCGAGCCACTCGTCGAGCTCCCGGAGCGGCTCGGGTCGCAGTCGGTAGAGCCGCCGTTGGGCGTCACGCCGCACCTCGACCAGCCCGGCGTCCCGCAAGACCTTCAGGTGGCGTGACACGCCCGGCTGGTGGAAGTCGACGAGCTCGACGAGCTCACCGACCGAGCGCTCACGCTCCCGGACCGCGTCGAGGATCCGCCGGCGCGTCGGCTCGGCGATCACTCCCAGCACGTCCAGGGTCTCTGTGGTCATCGACTCGCGCCTCCTTCGCATGGACCATACGCTGTCACATATATATGGTCAAGCGCATGTAGTGGCGGTCGTCAGCTGGGTGACCGGCGGCACCCCGTCCCGACCTTGGAGCTCGTAGCGAGCCCACATCGCGGGGTCGACGCGTTCGAGGGCGACGAGCGCCCCGGCATCCAGCACCAGCGCCAGCGTCCAACCGCTGATCCCGGCATGCCCGGTCCACCAGGGCCTCGTTCACCCATGGGCGGGACCGAGGCTGCACGGCCCGGCGGGTCAGATCCCCGTCCACAGCAGCGACAGGGGAACCGACCAGAGCCCCCCTCCGTGTGCCACTGCGGATTCGCCCGGGTGCAGCACCAGCCCGGCCGTGAAGTGATCGCCGGCCACCTCGGCGAGGGTGCGCAGGCCGGCGAAGTCGCCAGCCCGGACCGTTCTGGCCGCCTTGACCTCGATGCCGACCACCCGGCCGTCGCGGTGCTCGAGCACCGCATCCACCTCCCGCTGCCCCGAGGTCCGGAAGTGGTGCAGGGTCGGACCAGCGACCGTGAGGTCAGACAACCGCCGCAGCTCCGCCAGGACGAAGGCCTCGAGGTGTCGGCCGGAGTCCAGGCCAGGCGGCTCTGGACCGAGACCGCTGAGGTGCCAGGCCAGACCCGAATCCGCGATCAAGGCCTTGGGTGACTTGACCAGGCGCTTGCGGGCGCTGCGCGTCCAGGCGGGCACCAGATCGACCAGGTAGGTGTCGGCGAGGAGCGTCAGGTACCGGGTGCTCGTGCGGGGGGACACGCCGAGGTCGCGTGCCAGGTGGGCGTAGTTCAACAGGCCGGCGTTGGCGTGGGCGATCAACCGCAGGAGCCTGGGGATCTCGAGGAGCCCCTCGATTGCGCTGAGCTCGGCGATCTCGAAGCGCACGACCTCCTGGATGTAGCCGTCCCACCAGGCAGCCCTCCGATCTCCAGCCCGGGCGACCGCCTCTGGGTACCCACCGCGCCGAACACGGTCCCACGCGTCCTGGGGGGTCACCGGCGGGAGTCCGCTGAAGTCGATGTCGGTGTCGAAGAGCCGAACCAGATCCATGCCGTCGCGGTGCTCGATCTCCGCTTGGCTGAGGGGCCAGAGGTCGATGACCTCGGTGCGGCCGGCCATGCTCTCTCGCGACCCGCTGGTCGACAGCACGTCCGCGGATCCGGTCAGGAGGAACCGTCCGGGACGACGATCGCGATCCACCGCGGCCTTGATCGCCAGGATCAGGTCTGGCGCTCGCTGCACCTCGTCGATGACCGTGCGGTCGCAAGGCGCGGCACGATATCCATGTGCGAAGAGTATGTAATTCAGGCAGCTCGCGCCTGATTTTCAAGACGGGCCGCGTCTCGCGCCGTCCTCGATCGCACCTACCCGCCGACCACCACCGTGTCCGTCGCCGTGCGGCCGAAGACCTCGGGGGTGTAGATCTCCTCGGCCACCGCCGGGGGGACCACGAACGTCCCGGGCGTCGTCGCCCGTGCGATGTAGCTGTACTCGTACGTCCCCGCGGGGAGGAACCCGCTGAACGCCTCGACCCGGTCGTCGCGGAGGTTCTGGTGGTCGTACCAGGTCGGGTACCAGCTGATCCCGAACGGCACACAGCACCCGCCGTCGCCCTCGTCCTCCGACGGCGGGTCCGGCGGCAGGGCAGGCGAGGCCGCCAAGGCCGGGTTGACCGCCTCGAACCCCGCGGGGAGGGGGTCGACCAGCGCCATGTTCACCCTGCGGCTGTCGGCCACCATCGTCACCGTGACCCGGACCTCGGCACCCGGCGCGACGCGCCACACGCCGTCCGCGTCGCGCACGACGTCACCAGGGTCGCCGACCGCCTCGTAGGTCCGCTCGACGACGAACCCCTCGTCCCGCGGCTCCAGCTGCAGGTCGTCCGGCGCGGTCCGCAGGCCGAGGCGGTAGTACAGCCGCCCCTCCCCGTCCTTGGCCACCACCAGCTGCGGGTCGTCGCGGGTCAGCAGCTCCGCGGTCGGCACCACGGTGAGGGTGGAGTCCACCGACCGGCCCGCGTAGCCGTGCTCGGCCGCGTACAGGTCCCCGAGCCACACGCGGGCGACGAAGTCCGGGGTCGTCGCCTCGAACGTGTCGAAGTACCGCTTCAGCGCCAGCAGGATGAACGCGTTCTCCTGCACGTTCTCCCACCGGCCCTGGCGCTGGTTGGCGATCAGGCCGTTCACGATCTTCGGGACCAGGTCGCTGCCGGGCTGCACGGCCAGGTAGGCGTCAAGGATGATCCCGTCGGTCCGCCGGTCCGAGGCCAGCACCAGGTGGGCGTCCTCGCCGTAGCCGGTGGTGAACGTCGCCGCCGACGGGGTCTCGGTGACCTGGTTCGCGAAGGTCTGGGCGATGTCGGCGGCGATCGCAGGGTCGTCCACGACCGGCCACAGCCAGGCGAGGGCGTCGAGCGGCAACCCCGCTGAGGCGCCCTCGTCCGACGACCCCGCCTCCAGCCCCTCCAACGCCGCGTGGATCTCCGCCGCCCGGGCCGGATCCCGGTCACCGGCCAGGGCCCGGACGTGGACGGCGTAGGCCCGCAGGGTCTGGCGGGTCGCCTCACCCCACTCGGGATCGATGACGTCCTCGATGGTCCGCAGCCGCCCGAGGGCCGAGTCGATCGTGCCCTGCGGCACCGCGTACCCCGCCTCCCGCGCGGCCACCAGCGCGTGGGTGGCCTGGATGGAGTGGTACGGCTCGGTCGGCCGTGACCGGTCCCACACCGGCCAGCCACCGTCGTCGTTCTGCAACCCCACTAGCCCCTCGACGTCCGCGGCGGCGGTCGCCTCGATCTCCTCCGGCGGCGGGAGCTGCTGGGCCTCGAACGCCGCCAGCACGTCCCGCAGCGCCGCGATCGCGAGCAACCGCGAGGCCAGCGCGTCGGAGGAGGCGTAGGGGTACTCCTCCAGGTACAGCACCGCGTCGGTCAGCGACTGCAGGGCGGTGGAGGAGGTGGTGACCTCCAGGCCGCCGAACTGCGGGATCACGCCCTCGGGGGTCTGCACCGGCTGGGCGACCGCGCCGGCGTCGACCACGCCGTAGGTGGCGAAGGACTCCGACGTGGTGGGCGTGTAGACGGGGAACGATCCGGCCGAGGAGTCGGAGGCGCCCCCCGCCGCGCCCTCAGCGGCCACGGCGGTCACGCGGTACCGGGCCGTGCCGGCGTCGACGGTCGTCACCGGGAAGCGGATCTCGACCCGGTCGCCGGCGGGCACGGTGACGGCGCGCCCGACCGGACCCTCACCGTCACCCCCACCCTCCCCCGCGGTGAGGTTGGCCGTCTCGAGCACCACGTCGGCGTCCACGTTCGCATCGGTCTGGTTGTGCAGGACGACGGGCAGCTCGAAGGCGTCGCCGAAGTTGGCGAACCGGGGAGCCGACGGGCGGACCTGCAGGGGCAGGCGGGCGGTGAGGGTCGACTCGCCCTTGCCGAACCGGTCCGCGCCGTGGGCGGCGACCGCGATGACCCGGTAGCGGGTGAGGCTGTCGGGCACGTCGACGTCGACGCTGGTCCGCCCGGACGCGTCGGTGGTCAGCGACGGGGCGAACACCGCGAGGGCGTCGAAGTCGCTGCGGACCTCGATCGGCGGCGCGGCCCCGTCCCCGCCGGTCGGGGCCGGCGCGGCCTGGGCGACCTCGGCCTCCAGCGCGTCACCGTCGGCCAGCGCCTCGGAGGCGGCCTCCTCCTCCGCCGCACCCCCGGAGTCGTCGGCCGCGTCGTCGGCGGTGCCCCGCGCCTCGTCCTCCCCGCCGCCCGCCGCCGTGCCGAGCGCATCCGACCGCGACAGCACCAGGGTTCGGCGGAGCAGCTCGGCGTCCAGGTAGGTCCCGTGGGGGGAGTAGAAGGCGTCAACGGGGTCCTGGAGCTCGCGACCGATGAGGGAGAGGAGCGCCTCGTCCACCACGACGACGGCGACGTCCGCCCCCTCCACCGGGGTGCCGTCCGCGTCGGTCACGGTCACGTCGACCGCGGTGGAGGCGCCCGGCTCGACGGCCTCGTCGCGCGGGACCGCGTCCACCGTGAGGGTCCGCGAGGTCGGCGGGACCGCGATCGACACCGTCCCGCTCGCGAACGCCGGCCGGTCGGGCAGGTCCTCCGCCGGTGACCCGTCGTCGAGCACCCGCGGGGCCGCGCCGACCAGGTCGACGCGGACCTCGATGTTGGGGATCATGTCGTCGGTGAGGGGGATCTCCACGACCGCGGAGCCCTCGGTGACCTCGATCACCTGTGTCGATTCGATGCCGTTGCGGGTGATCGTCACCAACCCGGTGGCGGGGCTGAACGGGGCGGGGACCAGGATCTCGGCGAGGTCGCCGGCCAGGTACTCCTGCTCGGCGGGGATGAGGGTCAGCTGCTCCTGGGTCACCCGGCGTGTGGGGATCTCCTCGCTGCCGGCGACCCACACCTCGTACTCGGTGCGGTTCATGCCGCCGTCGGGGTCGGTGACGGTGCCCGAGATGCGGTATCGCCCTCCCGCGGTGGTGTCGAACTCGCAGCGCTCCGGCTCGTCGGCGCTGGTGACTTCACACGTCTGGGGGTCGACGGCGGTCTCGGTGTACTCGCCGTCGACGTACTCCTCCACCAGGCGCTCGGCGGTGAGCGTGACCGGCTCGCCGGCGACGGCCTGGCCGTCGATGTCGGTCAGGACCGCGTCGATCCGCAGCGGGTCGCCCTGGCGGACGAACGCCCGGTCGCTGCGCAGGCCGAGGTAGCGCTCGCCGGCGTGGACCAGCAGGTCGGTGGTGGAGGCGAAGGACTGCCGGTTGACGTCGGTCACCGCGGCGTTGGCAGAGACCGACAGGGGGAGGTCCGGCGCGTCGCCCTGGATGTCGATCTCGAGGTGGTGGCGGCCCTGGGCGTCGGTCACGCCGTCGAAGCGCTCGACGGTCTCCTCGACCTCCGGCCCGCAGCACGGCCCGATCTCGGTCTCGAACCCGCCGCCGAACCCGTCCTCGAACCCTCCCGCGTACCACCAGGGGACGAACACGCCGAAGCTGAACCCCTCCCACCCAGGAGGGGAGTAGGCCGTCTGGGCGTGGCTCACCGTCCACGTCACCGGGGCGCCGGCCAGGCCGCCGCCGGCGAAGTAGGTCGCCTCCGCCGCGACGGTCACGGGGGAGGTGACGACGTGCGGCTCGGTGCTGACCGCGGAGGTGGTGACCTCGAACTCCGGCCGGCGGAACTCCTCGATGCGGAGGGGGTGCTCCCAGTAGCCCTCCTCCAGACCGTCGACGCCGGTCAGCTGGAAGGACACCGCCCCCTGGCCGAGGTTCGCGCCCTCCGGCAGGTCCACGGACAGGTCGAACGCCCCGAACGCGTCGAGGGTGACCTCACCGGTGGCGATCTCGGCGTACTGGCCGTCGTAGACCTGGTAGTCGATCGTCGTCCCCTCACCCGGCAGGGCCAGGTCGGCGTCCTGCGAGAGCTGGAGGCGCCGGACCCACCCCTTGAGCTGCACAGTCTCGCCCGGCCGGTAGAGACCGCGGTCGTCGAGGGTGTACCAGCGCGTGACGTCGCGCCGCGGCTGGGCGGTCCACCGCTCGACGTAGCCGGCGCTCAGCAGGGCGGTCTGCCCCTCCGCCGTGGCCGTGATCGCCGCGGCGCCGGAGGTGTCGAGGTCGAAGGACGCCAACCCCTCGCCGTCGGTGGTGGCGCTCTGATCGCCGTAGGTCACCGACGCGTCGGCGATCGGGCTGCCGTCGCGCAGGTCGGTGGTCCACACCAGCAGCCGCTGGCCGTCGGCGAGCGCGTCGATGCCGATGTGCGTGTCCTGGACCCAGATGAGGAGGGGGCGGTTCTCCCAGAACTCCTCGGAGTTGGGCGGGAACTCCCGGGTCGGCTCGACGTAGACCAGCGCCTGCCCGTCGTCGCCGACGGCTTCGGCCAGGTCGACGATCGTCTCGACCGTCGTGCCGTCGTCCGCGCCGGTGTCGATGACCTCGTCGGAGGTGACCGGGAAGTCGGGGACGGCGATCCGGTCCCCGTGTCGGTCCAGGCGCAGGTAGGCGTCCCAGTCCTCCGAGCCGACGTCGAGGGTCACGACGCGCAGCTCGGTGTGCCCCGCGCTGACCAGGGCGAGGGAGGGGTCCTCGGCGAGCGGGTCGAGGGTCACCAGATCGGTGTCGAACCGGCGGAGGAACGGGCGTGGGTCGCCCACGTCGAACTCGCGGGTCTCGTCCTGCCCGAGGGTCTGACCCCGGTCGTCGCGCAAGCCGGCGGGGACGGTGACGGCGTAGGTGGTGTCGGCCTCGGTCCCGCCCTGGACGACGAGCTGGGCGTCGCGGACGCTGGCGGTCATGCCGGGGATCGCGGGGTCGGCGGTCACGCCCGCCGGGTCGAAGGCGCCGGCGTCGAGGGGGTTGGAGAACGTGATGATCAGCGGCTCACCCGGCCGGCAGGTGCCCCCGAACCCGCACTCGGTCCCGGTGATCGTCAGCGGCGGGAACGTCCGGCCCCGGAAGGTTTGGTCGGCGGTGGTGGTGCGCGGTCCCTCTGCCGACGGGGTGCCCTCGTCGAACGTGATGGTCACGGGCGTGTCGGCGGGGAGGGGGTCTGTGGGCCGGAACGCGACCCAGCGGCCATCCAGGGCCTGGTCGACCAGCTCGCGGGCCGTGTCGTCGGCGTCGACCTCGGTGTCGGTGGCCAGGCGGATCGCGCGGTCCCCGTCGGCGTCGACGGTGAGGTGGTCGAGGACCGCGTCGGGGTCGACCAGCTGGTCGAACACCGCGACGAACACCGGGGTGAGGGGGAGGCTGTCGCTCTCCGGACCGAACCCCTGGACCGTCGGGGGAGGGGTGGAGAACGTGAACGTCACGTCCTCGGCGAGCGTGCCCCCGGTCTCCGAGGTGGTCCCGGCCGGGACGGTCACGGTGTACTCGGTGGCCATCGGGAGCCGGTCGATCGCCTGGGCGGTGTGCTCGAACCGGAGGGTCCGGGTGCCGATCCAGCGCCAGCGCCCGTCCAGCTCCGGGGTGACCGTGACCGGGACATCGGCGGCGTCGAGCTGGTCCAGCGTGGTGAGGGGGACCATCGGCTGGTCGAAGGTGACGCTGAGGGAGGGGGCGATGTCGACCTCCCCCTCGGGCTGGACGCGCAGGACCTCGAGGGGACCGGTGGGGGACTGGTCGGGAGCGTCGGCGGGCGGTTCGGTGCCGACGGGCGGGAAGGCGGTCGGGATGGTCTCGCCGGCGGTCGGCGGGAGCAGGGACTCGGCGGGCCGGACGAACTCCTGGCGGTCACTCTCCTCGCCGGCGAACGGGTCCAACCGGTCGATGACGGCGTCGATCCGCTCCGGCGGCAGCGCCGTGCCCTCGGTCACCGGGACGTCCTCGTCGGCCTGCTCGGCCGCCTGGCCTTCGCGAAGCATGATCCGCACCTCGCCGTCCCCGTCCGCCGCGTCAGGCCCGCCGGTCTGCGCGGTGCTGCCGGACTGGGTGCTGTCGCCGGACGGCTCCCCGTCGTCCCCGTCGACCGTCACGAGGACCGCCACCAGCGCGATCACGAGCGTCGCGGCCAGCGCCCACGGCCACCGTCCCACCCGTCGCTTCCGGTCCTCGCCCATCACCGTTCCGATCCGCTCGTGCCGCCGGCACAAGGATGTGCCGGACACGTCATCGTCGAGGGGTCCGACGCCCCCCCGGCCCGGATCGTTCCCCTCATCGTCCGAAACAGCCTGACTCCCCCGACACGGGCGTGGTGCCCGGGACCTCTCGGGCTGTGCGGTCCTGAGGCACACTGAGCCCATGACGGCAGTGGAGTCTCTGCACACGTTGGATGAGGAGTTCGCGTCGTTCTGTCGTCGCAACGGGATCACGCGTCTTGCCGTCTTCGGGTCGGCATTGCGCGATGAGTTGGGGCTCGACAGCGACCTCGACCTGCTCATCGAGTTCGAGCCGGGACGAAAGCCAGGTCTGTTGAGGCTCGCCCAACTCGAGATGGAGCTGGAGGG
The DNA here is from genome assembly GCF_964222135.1 of Euzebya sp. Classification (NCBI taxonomy): domain Bacteria; kingdom Bacillati; phylum Actinomycetota; class Nitriliruptoria; order Euzebyales; family Euzebyaceae; genus Euzebya; species Euzebya sp. The sequence continues at coordinate 84,772 of NZ_CAXQBR010000026.1, read as the reverse complement.
CTTGGTTGGGCGGGAGGTCGAGTTGCGCACGTATCACGACCTCAGCGTCCTGTTCCGCGATGAGGTCCGACGTCAGGCACGCGACCTCTATGCCGCCGCCTGAGGACGAGGTTCGAATCAGGCACCTCGTGGAGGCGGCCCGCAAGGCCATCACGTACTCCGCGAGTCGGTCTCGACAAGACCTCGAGCACGACGAGCTCCTGCGGCTGGCGCTCACCAAACTGGTGGAGATCGTGGGAGAGGCAGCCAAGCACGTCACGGTGACAGCTCAAGAGGAGTACCCCTCCGTTGCCGTGGGCAGCCGCGGCACGGATGCGTGATCGTCTGATCCACCACTACTTCGACATCGACCTCGACATCCTCTGGGCAACCATCACCGAGGACCTTCCACGACTTGTGGGGGCGTTGGGGTCCTCAGCAGGCGTGGAGGCTGCGCCGCCTGAGGAAGGCGAGGAGCCGAGCGGAGGCTGACGGTTCGTGTAGTCAAGTGCACAGCTCTATTGCGTTGTATAGTAAACTGCACACCGGGTGATGATTGTGTACTTTCCTGCACACGAGGGTCTCCATGCGCATAACCGCCACACAACAGGTCGCCGCGCTCATCGTGGACCGTCGGGCCCAGCTCGGCCTGACCCAATCCGATCTCGCGGAGGCCGCCGGCGTCACCCGCGCGTGGATAAGTCGGCTCGAGTCCGGGGCCCACGACCTGCGACTCAGCACCCTCCTCGCCGTCCTCGACGTGCTCCACATGACGCTGACCGTGGCTCCCGAGACCGTCGCGGGCGACACCGGCCCGGTGCCCGGTCCAGATGTCCTTGATGACATCATCGAACGCTCGGTCGTCAGCCGTCCGGCGGACGATGGGTGATGAACACCGGAGACCTCGCCGTCTGGCTGCACGGTCGCCGCATCGGCACCCTCACCCGCGCCGATGGGCGGCTGACGTACACCTATGACACCGACTACCAGTACCGCGACGAGGCGACTCCGCTGTCGCTGGCGATGCCACTCCGCCGGAGAACCCATCCCGATGCCGTCGTCGGCCCGTGGATCGCAGGACTGCTGCCCGACAACGATCGCACTCTGCGGCGTTGGGCCCGTCAGATGCAGGTCGCCGATCACCCCTTCGCGCTGCTGTCCACTCCGATCGGACTCGACTGTGCCGGCGCGGTCCAGTTCACCCGAGACGACGACCCGCCCGACGACACCGGTGACCTCCGCTTCCTCGACGAGGACACCATCGGCGTACAGCTCTCCGAGATCGCCACCGCCTCCAGCACAGACCGGCCGCTGCCCGACGCCGGCTACTTCTCCCTCGGGGGGGCGCAACCGAAGATCGCACTGACCCGCATCGACGACCGCTGGGCACGGCCGAGCGGCAGCCGCCCCACCACCCACATCATCAAGCCGGCGGCGGTGGCGTTCGACAACATGACGCTCAACGAGCACCTCTGCGTCCAGACGCTCAGGCGGCTCGGGATCGCTGCCGCCGACAGCTTCATCCACCACTTCGGATCCGTCCCCGCGTTCGTCTCCGTCCGCTACGACCGGCGCACGAGCACCGATGGGATGGTCGTCCGCGTGCACCAGGAGGATCTCTGCCAAGCACTGGGCTACCCGCCGGAGTCGAAGTACCAGAACGAAGGCGGCCCCGGCGTCCACGAGGTCGTCAACCTCTTGCGGGACAACGACGTGGAGGTCGATGTCAACCGGTTGTTCGACCTCCTCATCTGCACCTGGTTGCTGGGCGCGACCCTGTCTGCACGCCAAGAACCTGTCGGTGCTCCTGGCAGGCAGCTCCGCCCGGCTCGCCCCCGCCTACGACATCGCCAGCGCGCTGCCCTACTACCACCGCCGAGAGCTGAAGCTCGCCCTGAAGATCGACAGCCACTACCACGTGCACAAGATCGCTGGACGGCACTGGCGCCGTCTTGCCGACGCTGTGGGCATCGACGGGCACGCCGTCTTGAGGCGGATCCGATCCCTCGTCGATGCCGTTCCTGACGCATTCGAGGAGGCCGTCGCCACCACGCCGGACACGGGCGCGGGCGAGGATCTGGTCTTCATCACCGGCCTCGGCGAGAGGCTGCACGATCACCTCGCAGCTTGCCGGCGGGCCTTGGACCACTGACCACCCGGACCGGATGACCGGGTCGATCCGGTCCGGTGGCAGGGCCGTGTCCTCGGTCACAGGGACGTGCTCGTCGGTCTGCTCGGCCGCCTGAGAGACAGGGCTGGCCTTCACGAGCACCGTCCGTTCCGCTCGTGCCGCCGGCACATTGGTGCGCCGGACATCTCTTCTGCGAAGGGTCCGACGCGCCCCGGGCCCGGATCGTTCCTTGAACGAGGCCCCCGTCCCGATGCATGAGCGGGGGCGGGATCGAGATCGGGGCGGGTCAGCCGGTCCGCATGCCGGACAGCCTGGTGGCCCCACCGTGGTTGGTGGGGTGCGGGTCAGAGGGGTAGTCGTCCTGGTTCCGGCCTCGGTCTGGCCCGTGCGGCAGGTCGTGCTGGTTGGCGGTCGGGCCGGTCAGGTGGTCGTCTGCCGTCTCCCCTGGCGGGGTCGCGTGCGACGGCGGGTTCCGCTGTGACTGTCGGGTCGCGGTCGGGGGTGAAGCAGACGGTCCGCCTGATGTGGCGGCCGTGACGGGTCCGCTCGATGGCCACGGTGACGGTGTCGAACTCGTAGGTGAGCGTCCAGCCGTCGTGGTGCACTGCGGTGTGATGCCGCTTGCACAACGGGACGCCGTTGGCCTGGTCGGTGCGGCCGCCGTGACGCCACCAGATGATGTGGTGCAGATCGGTCCAGCCGATCGGCCGGCCACACGCCGCCCGGTCCGCGATGGGGAACGCACAGCCGCCGAAGGTCACCTCCGCGGCCCGGTACTGCGCGGTGGTCCACCGTCGGGTTTCCCGGCCGATGTCGAGCACCTGCCCGGCGGCGTCCACGATCGCGCGGACCAGCCCGGCGTCACAGCCGAGCCGTCGGACGGTCTCTGGGGACAGCCACGAGCCGAACTGGCCCCGCCCCGCCTCGTCGCCACCCAGCAGGGTGTCGACCGGTGCGGTGACGGTGACGTGTGGCTTCACCCCCTTGACCGTCCCCAGGTCGCCCGCCTTGACCGCCGCACCGACAAGGTCGACGAACGCGTCGGCCTCGACCTGCTCATAGCTGCGGCGTTCCGCCTCGGGGGTCTTGGGGTCATCGGGATGGCGGGCGGCCTGCATGGCCGCTTTGAACATCTCGTAGTCCGCCAACGGCATCCGGCCCGCGTAACAGCCCATCTGCAACTCGTCATCGACCCAGTCCCGATGCGACCGGCGGGACTGCTGGGCGGCAGCCGAGGCCTCCATCGCATCGGGATCCGCCGCCCGCGCTGCTTTGGCGGCATCCCGCACCTGATCAGGCGACTCGCCACCCTTGGCCCGCCCGAGGAGCTCGTCCCGTCGTGCCGCCCGCTCCGCCGCCGCCCGCGCCTCCCGCTCCGCCGCCTCTCGTGCCGCCTGTTCGGCCAGCTCACGTTCCCGCGCCGCCGCCGCAGCCGCCAACCGGGCACGTTCGGCCAGCGATGCCGCCTCCGCCTGCGCCCGACGGTCGGCCTCCTCCCGCTCGCGTCGCGCCTCGTCCTCCGCCGCCCGCCGCGCCCGCTCCGCAGCCTCCTGATCGGCCTGCTGGCGCTCCGCCGCGGCCACCAGCCCCTGGGCGTGCGCCCGCGAGATCTGCCCCGCGGTGAGCGCGTCGAGCACCCCGTCCAAGCCCGCCATCACCACCGCGGTGCGGACCTCCCGCCGCGCATGCCCGCCAGTCAACCGCATCGTCTGCGCCAACCACGCCGCGGTCGACACCGCCCCCTCCGCCCCCGCCACCCCACCGTCCTCGGCCAGATCGATCAGCCGCACCCGTGCCGCAGCGACCGCCGCATCGATCGACCCCACCCCCTCCGCCAGCACGGTCACCACGCCAGGATCGATCCCTCCGCCCTCGTCGATGGCGGAGGCGAGCCAGCGGTTCAACGCCCCAAGACCCTCCAACGCACCGGCGACCGCGACCACCGGATCCATCGCCTTGCCATCCCCGTACATGACCCGAACATACGTTCTTCCAACAGCAAGATCAAGGGGTTTCCGGCGAATGAGGACAACCGCCGCGACGCCCCGACAGGTGGGTCAACACATGTGGGTCGAGTGGTTGATGTGACAAGAGGCGTGGCTACGAATCCTGCTCGCCGTCCCTGACGTACGTGGCCATGCCCCACCCCGGCCTCGGCGACCAGGTCGAAGGACTCCGCGAGGTCGCGTGGTGCCTCGCCCAGGACCGCCCCGGCGAGGTGCGCGTTGATCGCCGCCGCGGTGTCGACCAGGTGAGATGCGCACCTCTCCACGGCACGACGGGCCACCCGGTCCTTCTCGAGGCGTTCCACACCCACGGGTCCGACCGATCGCAGGTCCTCGAGCGCCTCGGTCGTGAGGCGGAGCCTGGCCGCGACCGACGCGGGATCGAGCCGGCGGGGAGTCATCGCTCGGCCATCAACTCGAGATCGAGCTCGACCAGCCAGCCGAGCTCCATCGCCATGCCCACCGCACGCATCTGCTGTCGCGCGTACAGCCCTGCGTCGTCCTCGTACAGCGGTAGGCCGTCGCCCAGGGCTCGTGCCTGGGCCAGCACTCCGGCGGTCGAGAGGCCGATCCGATCGCACAGCTCGTCCAGGCGGCCGTCCTCGGCGGCGTCCAACAGCGCCGCTCTGGCGGATCTACGGCGGGTCCGCCTCAACCCACACCGCCGCGTCGTCACCGCGGACCTCCGCACAAGGACATGCGTGCACTCCTGCACGAGCTCGACGCTGGTCTCCATCCGGAGGCGCAGGTAGGCGTCCCAGTCGTCCGGGTCGACGTCGAGGGCGACGACGCGCAGCTCGGCGGGGCCGACCCTGACCGGGGAGAGCGAGGAGGTCTCGGCCAACGGGTCCAGCGTCACCAGGTCGGTGTCGACCGTCCGGCCCCTGACGGTCTGATCGGAGGACGTGGTGCGCGGTCCCTCGGCGGACGGGGTTCCTTCGCCGATCCTGATGGTCACGGGCGTGTCGGCGGGGAGGGGGTCTGCGGGCCGGAACGCGACCCAGCGGCCGTCCATGCCTTGATCGACCAGGGCGCGGGTCGTGTCATCGGCGTCGACCTCGTCGTCGGTGGCCAGCCGGACGTCGCGGGCGCCGCCGTCGAGGAAGCGGTCATCGACATCCAGCTCACCGCGGACTGCGTCCGCGACACCGACCAGCTGTTGTGGCGGGAACAAGGGCAACGTCGCCTTCGACGTCGGCCAGGTCACCTGGGACGGCCCGGGCTCGAACGACGGATCGAACGACGAGCTCATCCCACCGGGCAGCGTCTACTGGTTCACCACCACCGACGCCGGCGGGCCCAACACGACGATCGTCGACGTGGTCGTGCCCGACATCGGAACCGACTCCGACACCAAGACCCACAACAACAACGCCTGCGACGGCACCGAGGGGATCGAAGTCGACGGGACCTGCCAGAACGGCACCGACTTCGCCTTCACCGTCACGCGGACCGGCAGCTACAACATCGGGCAGGCCGCCCTCGAGTACTCGACGGTCGAGGACGCGGAGAACGCCGACCGCTTCCCGCTGCTCGACAGCCACCTGGTCAGTCCGACGACCCAGCAGGAGGTGACACGCAGCCTCCCCGAGGGCACCGAGACCATCTACCTGTACTGGTACGGCGAGCAGTACGGGAGCGTCGCCACCGGCGACGAGCTGTGCACGACCACCCCGCTGGAACCCGGCCCCGGTGGGGTCGCCATCTGCGCGGACGGTGAGACGGGCCAGTACATCTTCCGGATCGACAACCGGGACCCCGATTCAGCCATCGCCGGCGGGCGCATCGCGTGGGAGCTGCGCGGCAGCGGCCAGTCGCCGATGCCTGAGGGGACCGTGGCCGATCCCATCCCCGCCGGCGGCCAGGGGTGGGTCTACGTGACCGCGACCGCAGGGACCCTCTACCTCAGCGTCGACGGCGGCACGTTCTTCAACAGCGGGGACTCGGTGAACAGCCGGGCCTGCGGTGTGGAGGGTGAGGGAGGGAACTCCCTCGCCAACGGCGACCTGCGCGTGGACCTGCTGTGCGAGTCCGGCGACTTCGTCGGCTATGAGGTCACCAACGACGGGGTCCGGGCCACCTTCGCCAAGCACGACCAGTTCGGGGCGACCGAGGACCCCCTGGACCGCGTCGGGCTGGACCCGAGCATCCCGGCAGGCGGGTCGGACGTCTACGCGCCGGGTGACCCCGGTGTCGGCGACGCCTTCTACCTCTACCAGCACGGCGTGCTCGTCGACTCCGCCTTCGCCGAGGACTGCGAGCCGCCGCCGTTCGTCCCGCCAGGCCCGGACCCGGTGGTGCCACCGGCGCAGGAGGTCCCCGAGCCGACCCGCCTCGGTGGAGATGAGCGGATCGAGACGTCGGTCATCAACTCCCAGGAGCACTTCGAGGACGGCGAGGCCGATGCGGTGGTGGTCGCCCGCCAAGGCATCTTCGCCGACGCCGTGACCGGCACGCCGCTGGCTGCGAACGTGAACGGCCCCGTCCTGCTCACCTTCACGGACTCCCTGGCTGACATGGTCGCTGAGGAGATCGACCGCGTCCTCGCCGCTGACGGCACCATCTACATCATGGGTGGGGTCGAGGCGCTTACAACCGACGTGGAGGCCGCACTGCAGGCTCTCGGGTTCGACGTCGTGCGCATCGCCGGCGTGAACCGCTTCGAGACCGCGACGCTCACTGCCGATCGGCTGGTGGACGGCGGCTTCGCCCAGACCGACCAGGTACTGCTGGCCGATGGTGGGGACTTTGTCCCCAGCACCGTGGCCGGTCCTGCCGCGGTTGCCGTCGACGGCGTGGTGCTGTTGACCTCCGACTCCACCATGCCGCCCGAGACGGCTGCGTGGCTGGCTGACCACGCCGGCGTCGACGTCACCGCGATCGGTGACGCGGCGGCTGACGCCGCGCCGGACGCCGGCGCGGTGACTGGCGATGACGAGCCCGATCTGTCCGTGGCGGTGGCTGAGGCCTTCTTCGACGCCCCGCCGGCGATCGGCGTGGCTACGTTCGCGGCCTTCGCCGACCCGCTCACGGGTGGGACCCACATCGCCCTGAATGGCGGGCCGCTGTTGTTCAGCACCCCCGACGAGCTTCCCGCCGTCGTGGCCGACGTCACGTCGGTTGCCGGGACGGTCGAAGAGGTGTTCATCTACGGCGGCGTGGACGCGCTGTCTGAGGATGTCGCGACCGATGTCGAGGAGGCCCTGGCCGCGGCTGAGGGCTAGCTGCAGCAGCGCGCCACACGACCGGCGGGTCCTCTTCGGGCCCGCCGGTTCGTCATCCATGGATCCGGAGCTGTCCGAGCATCGACGGTGATTGATTCGAAGACGGCCCGACGGTGGAGGGCAATCCCCTGCCGGCGGGCGCGGCAGGGCCCCACCTGTACGGATGGCGGTTGGACTTCCTTGCCCGGTCCCCTAGAGGTCCCTAGCCTCCGACACCGGTCGAAGGAGGTTTGTTGGGACCAGCCGTAAGGGAGGGCTCCTGACGTACGTCTGTAGACCCGGAGGCAAGCCTGAGCCAAGTCATGGCAAAGGCGTGCCCCCGAACTGAATAGGGGAGGCACCACCTAGTGCGCAGCCGAGGCGCGCCCCTCACCGGGGCAGCCGCTTGCGACCCAACCGGTACGACCGGTGCGCGGGTCGGGTGCGTATGAGGTCGGCGCCGAACCGTTCTTCTTGGAATCCCGAGGCTCTAGGAGGCCTTACACAATGACAATCACCCAGACTTCGCGCCGGTTGGCGCTGGTCGCGGTTGCTGCCCTCGTGGTGGCGCTGTTGCCGCTTGGGGTGGCGTCCGCACAGGACACCGATGGGAACACTGTGCTGTCGCTCCAGGGCACGACCAACGTCGAGTACTCGGTGGCATGGTCCCAGGTGGCCTACCCCGAGGTCGACAACGAGGACGACGACGACACCAACGACGGGCCCGCCCGCGTGCTGGTCGGTCGTGACGACGTCTTCGCCGACAACCTCGCATCGGGTGCGCTGCAGGACGACTCCGTGCTGCTGCTGACCCCCGGCGATGCGCTGTCCGAGCTGACCGCCTTCGAGATCGAGCGCCTCGGCGCGGACGACGTCACCATCCTCGGTGGGGTCGACGCTGTCTCCGAGGACGTCGAGGACGAGCTCAACGAGCTGGTCGAGGGCGAGGTCACCCGCCTCGGTGGCGACACCCGCATCGAGACCGCCATCGCGATCGCTGAGGAGAACGGCTCGAGCACCGCGGTGCTGGCCCGTGGCTTCGGCGGCGACGACGAGACCCAGGCCTTCGCTGACTCCCTCGCCGCTGGCGGGTGGGCTGCTGAGGATGACGCCAACATCCTGCTGACCCAGACCGAGGTGCTCACCGGCAACACCGCCGCGCACATCGAGGAGGCCGGCTACGACACCGTCATCATCGTCGGTGGTACCTCCGCCGTCTCCCAGGACGTCGAGGACGCTGTCTCCGAGATGGTCGACGACGTCCAGCGCGTCGAGGGTGAGACCCGCTTCGAGACCGCGGTCGCGATCGCGAACGCTCGTGGCTACGACAGCGCCGCTGACGCCGAGGGCACCATCCTCGTCGACGGCCAGGGCGCCAACGCCTGGGCCGACGGCTTCTCCGCCGCTCACGTGAGTGGTCAGGGCAACCCGATCGTGCTCGCCAACTCCGCTTCCGACTCGCTCCCCGAGCCCACCATCGCCTTCCTGGCTGGTGACGCTGCTGAGTTCGCTCAGGACGAGGACAACATCGTCGGCTACTGCGGTTCCACCGTCCCCTCCGAGGTCGAGGACGCCGAGGGCGAGTTCGCCCAGGACGTCGCTGACCAGTGTGGTGAGTTCGCCGAGGCCCTGGACGCCACCGTCACCCCGGTGGAGCTCATGACAGGTGAGGAGCCGCCCCCGCCGGCGGGCAACCAGGCGTTCGATGTGACCCCGCAAGAGGCTGCTGTCAACATCGTGTCTGAGGCCGCCGGCGTCAACGTCAACCGTGGCTCGCGGACCTACACCGTGAGTGGCCTCGACGATGCCACTACGTACCGGATTGAGCTCATTCCGACTGATGAAGTCACGACCGGCGAGGACGGCAACGTCTCCTTCGGTGACAACGAAGGGACCGCCAACCAGGCCGACGACCTCGGCAACACCGCTGCGCGAGTTGAGACTGTCAACGGTGCCGCCACGGACAACGCGGATTCGCAGTCGGCTCAGCCGTCGAACGGCACGCTGACCTTCACCGTCGACTCTGAGACGGCCAACGTAAGTGTTGTGCCGGTGGTCTATGTGGACTCCGACAACGACGGCGAGCTGGACCTGACGGTTCCTGAGACCGCGAACAACCAGCCCAAGCTGCCGACCGAGCCTTTCGGCATCGGTGGGTCCAAGCAGTGGGTCCCCGCTGAGGCCCAGAGTGGTGAGTTCAGTGTGGACGCCACCGTCGACGCAGAGGATGTCGAGATCACGAACGACGACCTCGACTTCTTCGTGGCTGACCCTGACAGTGGCCCTGACGAGGCCCCGACTGACCTTGGGTTCCGTACCTACTACTACGACTCCAATGACTCCTTCCGGGTCAACGGGGCCCCCGTCACCATGGAGGCCTTCGAGACTCAGCTGAGCAGGGGCGATGGTTTCCTTACTTCGACCTATGCTGCTGATGAGGCGCTCGTCAGCACATTCAACCTCAATGACACTGATCCGGCTCCTCTGACAGTGGCGTCGTCCGATGTGACTCCGACATCTGTTGAGCTTGACCTCACCGGCGTTACTGCCGGCGCGACTGTCAAGGTCTACGGTGGAGCAGCTGCAACTGACGCGTCCATGACGCGGGCCAACGCTCCGTTGCTCGTTACCACGACTACAGACGCGGACACGACGGAAGCCGGATTCCAGGTCAACATCACCGACCTTTCGCCTAACACCCGCTATGAGTTCTGGGCTACCCAGACGGTTGATGGTGATGAGTCCAGCCTTGCTCCCGCCACCGACACGGGCCTCGTTGTCAACACGGGTGCTGCTCCGTCGCCTATCTCCGTCGCGAGCGCAATCAGCGATGGCCCCGGTGCCGGCAACCAAGCGAACATCCTGGATGCCGGTGACACCTTCTCGTTCCAGTTCGACCGTGCCATCACGGTCGCTGACAGCGCGTCGTTGACCCTGATCGACGACGATGGGACCGCTGCCACAGTCACCTGTGGGTCAAACGCCACTTGCACCGTCTCTGGCACGAACAGCAACATCCTGAATGTGGCCATGACCTTTGGGCCTTCAACCCAGAACATCGGCGGCACTGCAGGACTTGCCTTCGATACGGCTGGCGCTGACTTCTTGGAGGTCCGGACGGCATCCGGTATCGGCAACAGCGTTGCCGGCTGGAATCTTGCTGGATCTGGCGAGGTCCTTCCGAATCGGACGCGTGTCCTTGCAGGCACGAACGCGGACCTTCCGGCAGCGCCGGACACGACTGAGGTCGTTCCTGACGCAGCCAGTGACACCGTGACCCTCACGGACGTCACGGCCGATCAGGCTCAGGCAGGGGACGTCTTCAACGTCTACGACGCGCAAGGCCGCCTCCTCGGCAGCGCCACCGTGACAGGGCCCGCTCCGACCATGGCATCTGTGGCCACCAACCGCGATCTCGTCGCTGGCGAGACGCTCTTCTACACCATCACTGACTCCAGTGCAGGAGGCGCCGCAACGGCACCTATCAGCCTGGAGAGTGCTTCTTCGACTGAAGCTGCCGTCTAGGTAGATCAAGTCCAGATATGCGCTGGGAGCCCCGGTCCGATGGACCGGGGCTCCCGAGCATTGGCGAAGTGATCAGATCGACTTGCCGGGAGAGCTGCGTATTTGCGAGTTGCGTCTTGGTGAAGTGGGGCGCGTAAGAAGCCGGGTCGCAAATTGGGATGACCGGATGCGCGTGTTGGCCTTGACGAAACATGTGCGACGGAATGACTGGCCTCGAATGCGTACAAAGGAATGATGGTATAGTTTGCTGGCAGATCTATTCTGATAGATCACCGGGTCCCCGGCCTCTTCACCGGCCGGGGCCCCGGTAAGACAAGCAAGTAGCTAGGACAAGCGGCCCGGTCCCCTTCGTGGGGCCGGGCCGTTCGTCATGTGACCGATCGTGTCGCTGGCCACAACACCTCCTGCGGGCAGCGGCCCCTCGGATGGTGCGCCTGGGTCAACGGCAGCGGCCGGCGGTCGATCGTGCCGATCGTCCTCTGGACTGATGTGGAGGTACGAAGTCGGCGTCATCCACGCCGTGTCGGCGAGCGATGACCGCATCAGGTGACCGTGCTTCAACGCTGCGGCGGGTGAGCAGCTGCGCGACCAGAACGACGTCCTTTGACCCGCTCGGGTCAGGAGGTGGGTAATCAGTCAGGCGTCGCCACCGGGACCGGATCGAGCGACGGCCAGGCCCCGCAGCAGGTGGCGTTCTCCGGCGGTGGCGTCCACGGCGTCGATGCGCCGAAGAAGCTCGTCGGTGTCGAGCAGTCCGTGGGACAGCACCGCACGGCAGAACGTCCGGTCCTGGGGCCGTCCCGCGAGCTGCTTGGCGACCCAGAGGTCGTGGGGTTCCAGGCACCACGCCACGACCCCGCCGGTGTCTGCGCGCTCGAAGCGGACCAGACGGTCCTCCCACCCCGACGGCAGCCGTGCCGTGGTCCGATCCACCCCTTGGGCGTAGACCCCGAAGGTGTCGTGGAACGGTGACAGCTCCCCGATGGTTCCGTCGATGAGGTCGGCGGACTCCGGAGAGCCATCCCTTGTGAGCAGGTCGGCTTCGATGCTCAAGATCGCCGGAGGTGGGAGTTGCTCCTCGGTGAACGAGCCCAGGATCGACTGGCTGCCGATGACCAGCAGCTCGTTCACGTCGAGGATGGCCCCGGCAGCGCGGACGAGATGGGCCAACTGCTCACGCCGCATCGCGGACCGCCCGCCAGATCGCCCACCGGTCCTGCGCGCTCAGCACGCCGGCGAACGGGCCGGCCTGCCGCAACCGCATCCCCTCCGGGCTGTCATCTCGAAGTGCCTCCTCGATCGCCGGAGGACCCGCGTCGATGATGGCGGCCCACCGGTCGAACAGCACCGTTGCGTGGCCAGCGCGATCAGCGTCGCGCAGGCGAGCCAGCTGCGTCCGCGCGTGAGCGGTGACGCCCGCAGGATCCTGCTGCAGCCGCTCGATGAGCCGGGCATGGAGTGCTCGGCTGAAGTCGTCGCGACGGCGCTCGGACTGCATGCCGACGATCCTGCCAGACGATGCGCGCCTCAGCGGCTCCCAGGGACGCGCAGCCGGCCTCGCTGCGCGCTCATCCACAGGGTCGCGGAACTTGGCGCTGGGCGCCTGTGGCCACGTGTCACGCTCAGGTCCCATGCCTCCCGATGCCCCTCCGAGCTGGGCGGCGCTGATCGACGGGTTCATCGCCCACGAGCGCGGCGTCGCCGGCCTGGCCGACGAGACCCTCCGCCACCGCCATCTGCACCTGCGGACCTTTGCGCACTGGTGGGACGCCACCCACCCCGACCGGTCCCCCACGACGGCCATGCCCGCGGACCTCGCCGCGTTCCTCGTCACCGAAGCCGACCGCGGACTGAGCGCCTACAGCCGCCGCGCCGAGCTCGTGGCCCTTCGTCGCTTCTTCGCCTGGCAGCGTCTCACCGGACGCGTCGACCACGACCCGACCGAGGGTCTGGAGGCGCCGTCGCCGACGCCCCGCGCGATCGAGGTGTACGCGCCGGCTGACGTCGTGGCCATCCTCGACCACACATCCGCCCTGCGTGACGTGCGGGGCCGGATCCGCCATGCGATCGTCGCGACGTTGCGGTACACGGGCATGCGGTCGGGGGAGCTGCGGTCCCTTCGCCTGGACCGCTTGGACCTCGATGCCCGCCAGGCCCGCGTCATCGGCAAGGGCGGCCGACCGCGGACGGTCGTGCTCCCCGAACCCGCGGTCGCGGTCCTCGACGCGTTCCTCACCGACATCCGTCCCGACCTGCCCGCATCGCCGTTGCTGCTGTCGAACCCCGCGCCGCAGGTCACCACCCCGCACCGCGGGTTCAGCCACGAAGCGGTCTACCGGGAGGTCGAGTTGGCCGGTCAGGGCGCGCGGGTCCCTGGCCGCCACTTCCCCCACCGGTGGCGGCACACCTTCGCGACCGAGCTGGTCCGGGCCGGCGTCGACATCCACGTCGTCCAGCGCCTCCTCGGGCACACCACGATCCACGCGACCGTCGGCTACACCCACCTGGTCATCGACGATCTCCACCGCAGCCTGGAGGGCATGTGGTGACCGCTACGCTCCCGGGATGCGCAGGAGGTGGATCGGGAGCGTGCTGGTGCTGCTGGCCGTCCTCTGGGGGTGCGGGGGTTCAGACGGCGAGATCCGCCACGACCGGCCGGCGGACGACGCGGCAGCCTATCCGACCGCGTACATCGCGGCGGTCGTCGCGGCGGTCGACGGTGATGACCTGGCCGTGGACGGCGGTGAGCACGTGGTCGTCGCCTCAAACTTCGACCAGCGCACCGACATGGGCGGCTGGGCGCTCGAGGACGCCGACGGCACGCGGCTGCCGCTCGGCATCGGCCGTCAGCTCGATCCCGGTGGGGAGCTGCGGATCCACACCGGCTGCGGTACGGAGACCGACGATGCGGTCTTCGCCTGCCTCGACACCGAGGTCCTGGACGACGGTGGTGACACCGTGCGCCTGCTGGACGCCGCCGGCGCTGAGGTCGACGCCTTCCGGTACGGCGAGTAGCCAGGCCCCACGGAACACCCTCCCGCGGCGCATGGCCGGAGTGCGATACTCCTCGGACAGGCGGCAGGGACGAGGAGGTCCGGACATGCGGGCACGGACGATCGTGGCGATCCTCGGGGTGCTCGGGGTGCTGGTCATCGCCGTCCCTGTCGGCGGGCAGGAGGCCGACGACACGATCTTCATCGCCAAGGACGACGAGCAGCCGTCGAACGCCGAGATCGCCGCCCGCCTGTCCGAGGGGACGTTCGCGACCGCCGACCGGGTCGTCCTGGCCCGTGACGACGACTTCGCTGACGCGCTCGCCTCCGGAGTCCTCCAGCAGGACGCGCCCCTCCTCCTGGTCTCCCGCGACGGCATGCAGCCGCGCGTCGCCGAGCGGCTGGGCGAGCTCGCCCCGCAGGAGGTCGTCCTCCTCGGCGGCGCGGCCGCCCTGCCTGCCGCGATCGCCGACGACCTGACCGACCGGGGCTACGCGGTGAGCCGGCGCGAAGGCCCCTCCCGGTTCGAGACCGCGGTCGCCATCGCCGAGCGCGACGCGCCCGACGCCACCGCTGCGATCCTCGTCCGCGCCTTCCCCGCCGCGGACTCCACCGACCCGACCCGGCGTTCGCCGACAGCCTCGCGGCCGGCGGCCTGGCCGCGGAGAACGGCTGGCCGGTCCTGCTCACCCAGACCGAGCAGCTGACCGCCGCCACACGCAGCTACCTGGCCGCCTCCGCCATCGAAGAGATCTACCTCATGGGCGGCACCGCGGCGATCTCCGACGCCGTCCAGGCCGAGCTCACGTCCCTCGGCATCACCGTCACCCGCGTCGCCGGCGACGCCCGCGCGGACACCGCCATCGAGGTCGCCAAGATCCGCGGGGCGGACTCCGCCGCCGACGTCGCCCGGGTCACCCTCGTCGCCGGCGAGGACCCCGACGCCTGGGCCGGCGGGTTCGCCGCCGCGGCCCACTCCGCGATGTTCGACGCCCCGATCGTGCTGGGCCGCGAGGGCGGCCTGCCGGGCGTCACCACCGCCTGGCTCGAGGGACCCGCCGACGCCGACCAGACCTTCGCCCAGGCGCCGACCGACCCGCAGGGCATCCGCCTCACCTGCGTCGTCGACCCCGACGTCTGCCGCACCGCCCGCGATGTCCTCGACCTGCCCCCGATCGCCGACGACCTCGCCCTGGCGGGGGAGTGCCCGGGATTCGACACCGCCCGGCTGAGCGGTGACGGCTCGACGATCGTCTACCTGGCCACCCAGGGCTGCCCGCACCACAGCGGCGGCACCACCGCCGTCGGGGTCGTCGGCGTCGACCTGGCCACCGGCGAGGCCACCCGGGTCGGCTTCGGATCGCCCGGCGCGGCCCAGCACCTCGCCGACGTCAGCCACGACGGCACCGTCGCCGCGGTCACCGTCGTCCTGGACCCACAGACCGGCGAGGAGGTCGGGGTCATCGCCGACCTGGCCGACGGCTCCCTCACCCACCTGCCCGCCACCGCCGGGATGGGCTTCGGTGACGGCCACCAGGTCCTCGCAGACGGCGGCGACATCGCCGTCACCGCGCAGGCCTGCGACGCCGGCGCCTGCCCCACCCTCCACGACTGGCGCGCCGAGACCACCCGAACCGTCCCGACCGACCTGTGCGACGCGATCCACGAGGCGACGACCACAGGAGCCAGCAACTGCTACACGGCCCTGGCCGTCGACGAGGCCGCCACGACCGTCGTCGCCCACGGCGAGGAGCTCGGCACCGACGGCCAGCCCACCGGACGCCTGCTGATCGCCAGGACGACCGTCGCGACCGGCGACGTGGACATCGCCGCGCACGTCGCCGCCGAGCCGGCCCACTGCCGGCTGGTGATGGTCACCGACGACACCGCCACGGCGCTGATCCGCTGCGGGACGACCACCAGCCTGCTCGACCTGGCTCACGGCACCGCCACCGACCTGGGGGAGGGGGAGGGGACCGCGATCACCCCGTCCGGCGACCGGGTCGTTCTGACCGTCGAGGCCGCCCGCGTCATCGACCCCGGCGGCGAGGTCCTCGCCGAGGGACCGGCGGGCTCGCGCGGGCTCGCGATCACCGACGACGGCGCGACGGCGCTGATCGCCGTCGACGGCGGGCTCGACCTGTTGGACGTCCCGACGGCTCCGTCGGGCTGACCGTCGGACCACGCATCGCTGCTAGTGGTGCCGCTCCTGGAGGACGGTCAACCACCATCAGCCGATACAACGACGAGGGAGTCGACTTCGGGCGACGAGCGACGCCGCGAGGTCCGGACGCCGGCGCATGCCGCCGGCTCAGGCCGTGAGGATCGTCACGTCGTAGGTCCGGATGTGGTCGTCCTGGGTGACCAGGACCAAGTCCTCGGCGTTGGCTTGCGCCACGAGCATCCGGTCGAACGGATCCTGGTGATGCGCCGGCAGACGGGCGGCGGCCAGGACGTGCCGTACGGACACGGACAGGGCGGTGAAGGCGTTGTCGGACATCTCCCGGGCCAGATCCTCCGGGCCGGTCAGCTTGCCGAGGGCCTGCTTGATGCCGATCTCCCACGCGGAGACCGCCGACACGACCACGAGCTCCGCTTCGGCGATGGCTTCGCGGGCTCGATGGCCCAGGCGTTCGTCGTCGGCCAACCACCAGAGCAGGACGTGGGTGTCCAGCAACAACCTCAGGGCTGCTCCCCCCAGAAGGCGTCGATGATCCGCTCATCGGGTTCGTCGAAGTCGTCGGCCATCCAGATCTGGTTGCGTGCGCTCCCCGGTGTCCTGCGGACGGGCACATCCAGCTTGACCAGCCGAACCAGCGGTTTGCCGGCACGCCCGATGACGACCTCTTCGCCCGCCAGTGCACGGTCGATCAACCTCGAGAGGTGTGTCTTCGCCTCGTAGACGTTCACGGTCTCAGGGATGCCCATGCGACACAGCGTGCCACCAGTTGGTCTAGTTGACCAGAACGCCACGGAGCATAGTATGGTATGTGCATGTCCTACAGCGAACGCACGCAGGTGCTCCTCACCCGGAGTCAGCGGGACAAGGTCGAGCGTCTCGCTGCGGAGGCGAAGCGTTCGGTGGGTCAGGTCATCCGGGACGCCATCGATGCCTACAACCAACCCGATGCCAACCGCCGCCGCGAGGGTCTGGACGCCTTGATGGCGCTGAACGCGCCGGTCGGTGACTGGGAGGACCTGGAGAGGGAGATCATCGACGGCGCGGCCGGATGACGCTCTACGTCGACACGTCGGTGATCATGTACGCCGGCGGTGCAGATCACCCGAAGCGGGACGGGTGTCGCGCCGCACTCCGGGCGGTGCTCGATGGGGCCGAGGACGCCGTCACCTCTGCTGAGGTCGTCCAGGAGATCCTCCACCGGTTCGGGCGGGCTGACCGTCAGATCGGCACCGCGATGGCGCAGTCGACGATCACGATGTTCGCGCCGCTGGTCGCGATCGACGATGCGGTCATCGCGAGGGCGGTCGATCTCTTCGCCTCGATGCCACGGTTGTCCTCTCGCGATGTCATCCACGTCGCGGTGTGCAGGGAGCTCGGGATCGACCGGATCCTGACCGTCGACCAGGACTTCGATTCGGTGGGGGGACTGACGCGCGTGGACCCCGACACGTTCCTCTGAACCGGCGGTCGACCGGTTCACCGGGTCAGCCGTCCTCCACCGATCTGTCGTGGCGAGGTGATCTGGCGCGGACACGCGAGCTGCGGTCAGCGCACCTCGTGGACCCGCAGCGGTGTGTGGCGGGCCAGGACGTCGTAGTCCGCGTCGGCGTGCAGCAACGACGCATCGGCGTCGATCACCACGGCGGCGATCAGGCAGTCGATGAGCTTGGGGACGGTCTCACCGCGACGACGACACCGACGGTACAAGGCCGCCGCATGGTCGTAGCTGGCGGCGTCGGTCGGCAGCTGGGCGGCACGGGCGAGCAGCCCGCGGAGCTGTGCGACGTGGTGGTCGTCTCGCCCACCGGCCAGGACCTCCATGCTGATCACGTCCGTGACGGCCAGGTCCTCTGCGTCGAGGAGACCGTCCACGGTGTTGCACACCGCGGAGTCCGTGCCGCGGAGGAACTCGACCCAGGCCGAGGTGTCGACGACGATCATGCAGTCCGGCCGGCCCGCATCTCAGAGAGGTCACCGTCCCACCCCGACCCCATCAGGGCTCGGGCGTCGTCGAGGTCGAGCGGCTCGGCGGCCAGTCGCCTCAGTGCCAGGTTCACAGCTTCGCGCTTGCTGCCGAGCCGGAAGCGTTGCATCACCAGCTGGACAGCCCGGTCGTCGAGGTCGATGTTTGTGCGTGTCATACACCAACGCTACACCACCAGTCCCCGAACCTCGTCGCGGACGTAGGCTTGTCCACAGCGCCGATCGATCGGTCGGTCTGACCGTCGACCGATCCGGCACCCTCCGGTGGAGATGATCACGGTGACCACGCCCGCCCCGCCCGTCCGCGAGCTGCCCGAGGCCTTCCGACCCCTCCGGTCGGTGGAGTTCCAACGGCTCGTCGACCTCGGGCTGTTCGAGGGCACCCACGTCGAGCTGGTCGGAGGGGTGCTGGTCGAGATGAGCCCGCAGGGTCCGTTGCACAACACCGTCCTACGGCGGATGAACCGGGTGCTCGTCCTCGCGGCCGGTGACGCCTTCGAAGTCGGGGTGCAGGTGCCCCTCGACGTCGATGACATCACCCTCCCCGAGCCGGACTTCACCATCGTCCCCGCCGGCCGGTTCACCGACCGCCACCCCGACGCGGCTGTGCTCATCGTCGAGGTCGCCGTCACCTCCGGCCGCTTCGACCTCGGGGAGAAGGCCCGCCGCTACGGCGCGGCCGGGTTCGGCGAGTACTGGGTCGTGGACCTGGACCGCCGCTGCGTCCACGTCCACCGCGATCCCTCACCGGACGGGTGGGGATCCGTCGTCCGCCACACCGCCGGCGAGCTGGCCGCGACCGCGGTCCCCGGCCTGGTCATCGACGTCGCCGACGTGCTGTCCGTGGCTGGCTGAGCTGGTCGTCGGAGGCCGGCGCGTCTCCAATGATCCTCGAGGTCAGTCGAAGGGGGAGCGGATCTCGACGTCGGCGATCCGCTGGCCGGCGTTCAGATCCTCGGACCAGAGGATCGCGCAGTCGAGCTCGCTGGCGCTGCGGAGGATCATGGCGTCCCAGAACGAGATCTGGTGCTGCTCGGACAGCTCGGTCGCGGCGACCACGTCGTGTGGGAGGGGGGAGTGCGTGCGCCACCTGCTGAGGACCCGCAGCCGTCCTCGGGCACGATCCGGCGGGAGCGGCACGGCGATCTTCCGCACGGCGTTGACGTAGAACTCCTGGAGCACCTGCACGGACAGCGCACCACGTCGGGTACGTCCGAGCTCCCCCACGAGTGCCCGCGCGCGGTGGTGGCGGTGACCGGCGTCGATGTCGTAGGCGTACAGGAGCACGTTCGTGTCGACGAACTCCGACGTCATCGGATGTGGAGATCATCGCGGGTCCAGGTGATGTCACCCACCCGCAGTCCGATGCCGTCCGCCATCAGGGACTCCTCCTCAGCCCAGGCCTGGTCGTAGTGGGGCACGTCGCCGACCAGCTCCTCCAGGAGCTGCGCGACCAGCGCGGACACCGACGTGTCCCGCTGCGCCGCCAGGACCTTGGCGCGCCGTACCAGCTCCTCGGGCATGGACAGCGTGATGTTCTTCGTCGTCACCGTGAATCAGTGTAGCGCGACATCACGTGTGGCTTACCGCGGCGATCCGTCAGAGGTCCTCCGCCCACGTCCCGTCAACGCCCGAGTCGACGAGGTCGCGACGACGACCGGCGCGTCGCCGACGACGGTCATCGGCGCTCGGCGTCCCGATGTCCGATGATGGTCTCGGCGTCCAACCGGCTGCCCGCGTGGGCCTTGCGCGCCCGCAGCCTGTTGAGGACGGCCTCCGGGTCGGGACGGCGGGCGAGCTCGACGAGCTGGGCCAGCAGGTACTCCTGGAGTGACCGGCCGGTCCGGGCGGCACGTGCGGCGAGTTCGTTCCGCGTCGCCTCGGGAACGTCCCTGATGGTCACGGAAGGCATGCTCGCATCCTGCTGCTGGAACCTGCGGTCCACAACCAACGTTTCGCCGTGCTGCTGATCGTCCCACCCGACGGCGTCGACCCCGCGACCTTCGACTGCAACGATGTCGACGAGGACGGCCCGCGGACCGGGGATCCACGCCGAGCGCGCGGGGTCGGTGGACTGGGTCGATCCCTGAGCGAGCCGGTGGTCGGGACCGGATGGCGCCGCCCCGGCGCTCCCGCTGTGGACAAGCCAGACGGCCGGGGCGGGTGACACCGTACGCTGCGCTGGACGTTGACGCCTGCGGGAAGGAGGTGGACCATGGCGGTGACCGACGACGAGCGCGCAGTCCTGGGCGATCACCTCGACCGCGTGCTCGGGACCGAGGCAGCCCGGATAATGATGGCCCACCTGCCCCGAGGGGGCGCGGACGAGGTCGCGACGAAGCAGGACATCGCGGACCTCCGGACCGAGCTGCAGCGCTTCGCCACCAAGGACGATCTGCAGCGCTTCGCGACCAAGGCGGACCTCGAGCGCTTCGCCACCAAGGACGACCTGGAGCGCTTCGCGACCAAGGCGGACTTGGCGAACCTCCACACGGTGTTCCACACCAAGGACGAGCACGCCGCGTTCCGCGCCGAGGTCAACGAGCGCTTCGCCGCACAGGAGTCCCTCCTCCTGCAGCTGCTGGAGCGCGTCATCAGGATCGAAGGTGCGCTCACGTCGGTCGGCCACGAGCTCCGGGCAGAGCTGCGCGGTGAGCTGAACGCGGCCATCACCGGTCAGACGCGGGCGGTCATCATCTCGCTCTTCGGGATGGTCGTCGTGCTGTGCGGGTTCATGTTCGCGCTGCTGCAGGCCACCCAACCCTGACCCCGGTTCGCCTCACGTGCCGAGCAGCGCCGCAGGCACCACCGCGATCCCGTCCGGCCGACGGTAGGCCTCGTGACCGGTGGTGACGACGAGCGCGTCCAGGAGTCCGTCGCCGAGCTGATCGGCGAGCCAGCGGAGGTGTCGGACGTCGTGGTCGTCCACCGTCTGTGACAGCTTGACCTCGATCGCCACGACTCGGTCGTCGTCGCGGATGACGAGTAGGTCGACCTCCCGCGCACCACCCTTGGTGCGGAGGTGACCGACCCGTGCCCCCGCGGCCTGGGCGTAGACGCGGATGGACTGGGCGACCAGGGACTCGAAGAGCGCCCCGAGCAGCGTCCCGTCGCGCGGCATCGACATGGCGCCGGACCGGCCGTCCAGCAGCTGCCCCGCCCCGACGCCGAGGAGCCGCGCCGCCAGGGCGGGATCAGCCAGGTGGTGCGTCGGGGGCTGGGTCAACCGGGTCAGCCGTGAGCGTGTGGGCATCCACGCAGGCACGGGATCGAGGATCCACAGGCGTTCGAGCACATCCATGTAGGGCTGGACCGTCGTCCGCGCCGGCGGGTTCCCCTGCCCCGAGGACGCCGCGTCCCGGATGGTCTCGTAGGCGGCCTGGGTGCCGGTGGCGCCGGCGTACGCGGTCAGCCAGCGGCGGAGGGCCGCGGGGTTGCGCAGGTCGTGGCCGGCCTGCGGGAAGTCGCGCTCGACGATCCGGTCGAGGTAGCCGTCGAGGAGCGCCTGGCGAGCTCGTCCGGCGTGAGGCCGGATGCCCGGAAGACCGCTGGCGAGGATCTCATCGACGTACCGCTCCAGGTCGACGTCGCACTCGCCGCCCACCGCGGAGCGCCCCCCACTCGCCAGCACCTCGAGGCTCACCGATGGCACGGCCAGACCGCGTTCGGCGAGGCTCAGGGGACGCATCCGGACGCTGACGATCCGGCCTGCACCCGAGTGGCGCCCGCCGCCGCGGTCCGGGGAGGCGCTACCGGTCAGCAGGTACGACCCCGGTTCGGCACCACCGTCGACGCGTCGACGGACGTCGTCCCACAACCGGGGGAGGTGCTGCCACTCGTCCAACAGAACCGGAGCGAGGGACTCGAGGACCCGGGCCGGGTCCGCGGCGACGATGGCGCGGCGGTCCGGATCGTCGAGCAACACGGTCGTCCGAGCGCGCTCCAGGCACGTCGCCGTCTTCCCCACGCCCTTCGCACCTGGTTCGCGGGTGGTAGCGTCGATGCCATGCGTGCAACCATCGACAAGGCAGGCCGGTTGGTCATCCCGAAGCCCCTGCGCGATCGGCTGGGTCTCCGGCCGGGAGAGGTCGAGCTGACCGCGGACGGGACCGCCCTGCGCGTCGAGCCTGTGACCTCTGACGAGCTGGTGGAGGTCGAGGGCCGCCTGGTCATCCCGCCCACGGGAACCGGGATCGATGCCGACGTGGTGCGGGCCCTGCGGGATGCCGACCGCCGCTGACGCCGCGCTGCTCGTCGACACCAGCGTGGCGGTGCCCCTCGTGGTCAGCGATCACGAGGACCACGCGGAGGTTCGCGACGGTCTCCGCGGACGAACCCTCGGTCTCGCCGGACATGCGGCGTTCGAGACCTACTCGGTGCTGACCAGGCTGCCCGCGCCGTTGCGCCGCAGCCCGTCGGCGACCCAGCGGCTGCTCACGGCGAACTTCCCGGCCACGCGCTTTCTCGACGAGGGGGCCACCGCCGCCCTCCGCGAACGACTGGCGCACCTGGGGATCGCCGGCGGGGCGGTGTACGACGCACTCGTCGGTGCGACGGCGCTGCACCACCGGCTTCCGCTGGTCACCAGGGACCACCGCGCGACGGGGACCTACCGCAAGCTGGACGTCCCCCTGTGGTCTCCCCGCTGACGCCCACCCTGTCCGGCCGTCCAACGCGGGACCGTGCGCTGGCGGACGTCTCCTCGTTGAGACCCGCGAGGAACCCGCACACCCCACCACAGGAGGATGCATGTCCACCACGCCCACCAGGCGACTGACGTCGCTCGCGCTCACCGCCGTCGTGGCGCTGATCGCCGCGCTGCTCGTCGCCGCCGCCCCACCCGCCTCCGCCCAGGGCGGTGACCAGGCGCTCGCCCTCGACGCCGAGGACAACGTCGCCATCGCCATCGACTGGTCCGAGCTGGCCTTCCCCGACGGCGCCGACGAGGTCCTCCTCGGCCGCGAGGACCTGTTCGCCGACAACCTCGCCTCCGGCGGCCTGCAGGCCGGCGACGGCACCGACGGCACCACCGGCCGACCGCTCCTGCTGACCCCCGGCGACGCCCTCGACGAGCGGGTCGCCGCCGAGCTGAGCCGGCTCGCGCCTACCACCGTCCACGTCCTCGGCGGCGAGAACGCCATCGAGCAGTCCGTGGTCGACGAGCTCGAGGCCGCTGGCTACACCGTCAACCGGTTCGAGGGCGAGACCCGCACCGAGACCGCCGTCGCGGTCGCCGAGACCGTCGACGCCGACACCGCCCTCCTCGTCCGCGGGTTCGGCACCGAGGGCGGCGACGCCACCCAGGCCTTCGCCGACACCATCGCCGCCGCCGCGTGGGCCGCGGAGAACGGCTGGGCCGTCCTGTTCACCCAGACCGACGTCCTGACCGCCTCGACCGCCGCCCACATGGAGGCTGCCTCCTACGCCCAGGTGTACGTCGTCGGCGGCACCGACGCGGTCAGCGCCGAGGTCGAGGCCGAGGCCGACGATCTGGCCGGCGAGGTCACCCGCGTCGAGGGGGACACCCGCTTCGACACCGCGGTCGCCATCGCCGCCGAGCGCGGCTACGCCACCCACGACGACGCCGGGCTGAGCATCCTGGTCGACGGCCAGAGCGCCGACGCCTGGGCCGACGGGTTCTCCGCGGCCGCCCTGGCTGGCGCGAACGGCGCTCCGGTCGTCCTGGCCAACTCCGCCACCGACGCCCTGCCCGCGCCGACCGCGGAGTTCCTGGCCGGCGACGAGTCCCCCCTGCCCGACGTGGACGCACCCGGCTTCGCCCAGGCCGACACGACCGCCTACAGCCTGATCTGCGGCCCGACCGCCCCCGACGGCCAGTGCGAGGAGGCCGCGGAGATCCTCGAGCTGACCGTCGTCACCGAGACCGACGGCCCCGCCACCGATGGCCAGGACCTCACCGTCACCCCCGCCGAGCCGGGCGAGGCACAGGGTGAGGAGACCCGCGAGTTCACCGCCACCGAGCTGGAGGCCGGCACCACCTACACGATCGCGCTGGTCCCGGCCGAGAACGTCCAGGTGTCCGAGGCCGGCGCGGACGCCACCTTCACCGCCAGCGAGGACGGCACCGCTGCCGGCCTCGGCGACACCGACGCGACGATCCCGCAGGTCAACGGCGAGGACGTCGCCACGGCCGACGACGTGCAGACCGCCGAGCCCGCCGAGGACGGCACCCTCACCTTCACCGTCGGCGGCGACACCTTCGACGAGGTCGTCGAGGTCGTGTTCGTCGACGCCGACGAGGACGGCGCGCTGGACCTCGACGAGGACGGCACCCCGATCGAGGAGGAGCTGTACGGCGTCGGCGGCCCGACCCGCGTCCTCCCCCCGGCGGCTGACGGCACGGTCGGCCTGCAGGACGCCGACATCCTGTACGTCGACTACGAGACCGGCGTCTTCGCCACCGCGGACGCCACCTACACCCCCGACGACGACGACGCGATCCAGGTCGTCGACGAGGCCGACGCGCCGCTCAACACCCCCTCGCCCGGTCCGCTGGGCGCCTGTGACGGCTCCGAAGACATCACCGTCGAGGAGCTCCTGGCCGTCCTGACCGTCGGCGACCAGATCGACGGCTCGTCGGCCGCCGACCCCGAGGGCACCGACACCCTCTGCATCGAGGACGCCACCCCGACCGCCCCGACGGCAGCCGAGGAGTCCGTGACCGACACGTCGATCACCCTCACCCTCACCGACCTCGACCCCGAGGCGGTCGTGACGATCTACCAGGCCGCGGAGCCGGCGGAGGGTGAGGACCCGGCCGCCGACCCGGAGAGCGACGAGGTCCTGCTCGGCGACGCCGCCGACACCGACCCCGAGACCGAGGGGATGCAGGTCGTCCTCGACGGCCTGACCCCGGAGACGGAGTACCACCTGTACGCCACCCAGACCCTGGGTCCACAGGAGTCCGACCCCTCCAACATCGTCACGTCCACCACCACGGCCCGCAGCTGATCACGACGGTCGGCTGACAGCGCGGTCCCGGTCACCCACGTGGCCGGGACCGCCGCCGGTTCTGGGCATGATGAGACCGGATCTCATAGCCTCAGGGTGTGAGATCCCGACCGGCAGTCGCTCAAGGCCGACGCACCGTAGGTCGATGCACCTGGCGATGGGTCGGCCGTCGACGTGTCGAGAGGGGCTCCGCGGACGTGGTGAAGCAGAGGTGGTGAGGCAGAGCCGGTGGTCGGTGCGCACGTACCTCGTGCTGATCGTGGCCACGGCTGCCGTCGCGGTGCTGGCCGCCAGCGCCTACGGGTTCGTGTGGACCGATCGGACCACCCGCGCCCAGACCCTCGACGACATGGCCGTGGTGACCGGGCAGGCCGCAGAGGCCGTCACCACCACCGTCGACCAGTCCGTCCAGATCGTCGACGGCCTCTTGGCGCAGCCGAACCTCGTCGACGGCCTGGTCCCGAACGACGCCTGCAGCCTGGCCACCCAGGGCGCCGGGGTCTTCCCGACCCTCCGCCTCGAGCTGGTCACCGCCGACGGGACGATCACCTGCACCTCCACCGACGACCCGGCGGCACGCGAACCCGGCGTGCACGCCGATCAGGCGTGGCTGGCGCAGGTGCTCGCCGCCGACGGGACGACCGTCGTCTGGGACGGCGTCGACGGGCTGACCGCCCGTCCCGTCGTGGCCGTCGGCGCCCCGCTCGGGCCCGACGGCGATCCCGCGGGCGTCGTCGTCAACCTCATGTTCGTCGACGAGACCGCCACGGCCATGACCGAGGTGCTCCCCGGCGCTGGCGACGCGGTCGTCACCGTCGTCGACACCGAGCGTCGGCAGGTCGTGTCCGCCTCGCCCGCCAGCCCGATCGGGGTCGGCGACGGTGTCGACGACGTGCCCCGCAGCCCGCGCGGCGACTGGCGCGTCGACGCCGGCGAGCGGCTCTACCAGGCCACCGCCGACGTGGGCGGCACGCCCTGGGCGATCACCGCGGCGGTGCCACGCGACGTGGTCGTGGGGATCGCGCGCGACGTGCTGTGGCGCGAGATCCTGGTCGGCGTCGTCGCCCTCGCCTTCGTGGCGCTGGCGGCCTTCGTGCTCGACCGCCGGGTCGCCGCCCCCCTCCGCCGCATCACCGCGGCGGTCGTGGCCGGCAGCCGGGATCCGGCGAGTGCCCACGTCGACCCCGGCGGCACGGCCGAGCTGACCGAGCTGGCCGCCCAGGTCAACGCCATGCTCGACATCCGGGCCGGCCACGAGGCGCAGCTGCACCACCGGACGACCCACGACCTCGAGACCGGGCTGCCGAACGCCACCGCGCTCCTCCACGCCGTCGGCGCCGCGCTGGAGGACCCCGAGGCCCGGCACGGCGCCTCGCTGGTCGCCATCGGGTCGAGCCGCATCGGCCTGGTCACCCAGAGCCGCGGGTACGCCGCCGCTGCCGCGCTCCTGGCCGAGGCCGCCGGCCGCCTCGGCGCGGTCGTCCCCGCCGGGGGACTGCTGGCGCGCGGCCACGACGACGTCCTGGTCGTCCTGCTGCCGGACGCCGACGGCGCGGCGGGCATCCGGATCGTCTCCGCCGTCCAGGAGGCGTTCGAAGCGCCGTTCCTCGCCGGCGCCGTCGACCCGGACGCGGATCCCGACCCGGCGATGTCCGGCGTCGCCGTGCAGCCCACGATCGGGGTGACCCATGGACGCGGACCCCACGCGGCGCCGGACCACCTGCTCCGCGACGCCTACGCGGCCCTGTCGCACGCCACGCGGACCAGCCAGCCCTGGGTGGTCTTCGACCCCTCCATGACCGCCTACGCCGCCGCCCACCTCGAGGTCGAGCGGGACCTGGCCCTGGCCCTCGAGCGCGACGAGCTGTTCGTCGAGTACCAACCCGTCCTCGACGTCGACTCCGGCCGGATCGTCGGCGCCGAGGCGCTGGTCCGCTGGCGCCACCCGGCCCGCGGCGTCGTCCCGCCCCTCGACTTCATCGGCGTCGCCGAAGCCAACGGCCAGATCCTCGACATCGGCCGGGTGGTGCTCCGCGACGCCTGCCGGCAGGCTGCCGCCTGGGGGGCGGCCGGCCACCCCATCAGGGTCTCGGTGAACGTCGCCGCCGCGCAGCTCCGCGACCGCGACCTGCCGAGCGAGGTCGCGTCGGTGCTCGCCGAGACCGGCGTGCCGCCCACCCAGCTGTGCCTCGAGATCACCGAGTCCTCGGTCGTGGGCACGTCTGCGCAGGTCACCCGCGACCTCCACCGGCTCCGCGACCTCGGCGTCCAGATCGCCATCGACGACTTCGGCACCGGCTACTCCTCCCTCGCCTACCTCCACACCCTCCCGGTGGACGAGCTGAAGATCGACCGCTCGTTCATCAGCCGTCGGGGGACCGAGGACGCCGACCGGCACATGCTGGAGGCGATCACGTCCATGGCCCGCGCCCTCGACCTGGGGGTCGTGGCGGAGGGCGTGGAGACCGCCGCGCAGCTCGAGACCGTCGCCGCGCTCGGCTGCGACCGCGTGCAGGGGTTCCTGCTGGGTCGTCCGGCCGCGCCGGAGGCCCTGACCGCTCGGCTGGTCGAGCGGCGACGCGACCGGGGCGACGTGCCCGCGGGGGTCCGTGCCTGACGTGGCGCTGGGGCTCGTGGCGGGCCTCGCGATCGGCCTCGCGCTCGGCGTCCTGGCAGCGGTCGTCGTCGGGCGGGCCCGACGTGGCAGCGACGCGGGGACGGCGGGGGAGGGGACGACCGCGCCGGGGGCTCCTCCACCCGAGTCGCGGCTCGCCGCGACGCTCGAGCGGATCAGCGACGCGTTCTACACCGTCGACCGGGACTGGTGCGTCACGTATGCGAACCGCCAGGCCCTCGCGATCCTGACCGGTCGCGGCCAGGACGTCCTCGGCCGGAACTTCTGGCACTCGTTCCCGCACCTGGTCGACACGCCGCTGTACCACGCCTTCCACGCGGCGATGGCCGGCGACGAGCCGGTCGTGCTCGACGAGTGGTGGTTCCGGCCGATCGACCGCTGGTTCACGCTGCGGGTCCACCCCTCGGATCACGGGCTGTCCGTCTACTTCCGGGACGTCACCCGCGAGCGCAGCGACCGGCTGGCGCTGCAGTCCCACGGGGCCAAGCTGAGCGAGCAGGCCGAGCTGCTCGACAAGGCCAGCGACGCGATCATCGTCAGCGACCTCGACGACCGGATCACGTACTTCAACCGCCGTGCCGAGCTGCTCTACGGCTGGACGGCGCGGGAGGCGATCGGCCAGTCGAGCCGGGCGCTGCTGCACGAGGACGTCGACGTCTACGACGACGTGCGCGCCACCGTCCAGCTGGAGGGGGAGTGGGCCGGCGAGCTCCACCAGCACGACAGCGCCGGCGAGGCCATCGTCGTCGAGTCCAGCTGGACCCTCGTCCGCGACGACGACGGCGAGCCCCGCTCGATCATGGTCATCAACGCCGACGTGACCGAGCGCCGCGCCTTCGAGCAGCACCTCGCCCGCGTCCAGCGGATGGAGTCGATCGGTGAGCTGGCCGGGGGGATCGCCCACGACCTGAACAACGTGCTGACCCCGGTGATGATGGCCGAGCCGATCCTCCGCCGCGGGGAGACCGATCCGGTCAAGCTGAAGGTGATCGACCTGATGGCCGGCAGCGCCCGCCGCGGCGCGGACATCGTCGGGCAGATCCTCACGTTCGCCCGGGGGGTCGAGGGGGAGCGCGTCACCGTCGACGTCGACGAGTTGCTCGCGGAGGTCCAGCGCTTCGCCGACGAGACCTTCCTCAAGTCCGTCCGCACGACCCGCGACGCCGACCCGGACCTGTGGCCGGTCGTCGGCGACCCCACCCAGCTGCACCAGGTGCTGTTGAACCTGTGCGTCAACGCGCGGGACGCGATGCCGAGCGGCGGGCAGCTGTCGCTCTCGGCGGCCAACGTCGTGGTCGATGCCCAGGCCGTCCGGAACAGCGACGTCGCGACGGGCCGCTACGTGAGGCTGGCGGTCAAGGACGAGGGGAGCGGCATGCCCCCCGACGTCGTCCAGCGCATCTTCGAGCCGTTCTTCACCACCAAGGGCCAGGGGCAGGGGACCGGACTCGGCCTGTCGGTGACGGCCGGGATCGTGCGCAGCCACGGCGGGTTCATCGAGGTCGACAGCCGCCCGGGGGAGGGCACGACCTTCGAGGTGCACCTCCCGGCCGCCCCCGACGGGTCCGCCGCCCAGGCGGCCGGCGCGGGCGAGGGGGAGGTGGCCGGCGGCGGCGAGGTGGTCCTGGTCGTCGACGACGAGGAGGTCATCCGCACCACGGTCGCGGTGACCCTCGAGGGGGAGGGGTACGACGTCCTGGTCGCCGGTGGCGGCGCCGAGGCGGCCGAGCTCGCGTCCCAGCGCGAGGACGTCGCCGTGGTGGTGACCGACATGATGATGCCGGGGATGGACGGCGCCGCGACGATCCGGGCGATCCGCGAGCACCTGGACGACGTCCCGGTGATCGCCTCGAGCGGCGTGCAGACCGCCATCTCCCGCGCCGAGCTCGACGACCTCGACGTCCAGGCCGTCCTGCCCAAGCCGTTCACCACCGCTCGCCTGCTCCGGACCGTCCGGGAGGTGCTGGACGGGACGGGGTGAGCGTGGGGGTACCCTGGGGGTATGCCCAAGGTCAGCGTCTACCTGCCCGATGACCTCTACGACCGGGCCCGTCGCGGCGGCCTCTCACTGTCCGAGCTGGCCCAACGAGCCGTGGAGCAGGAGCTCCGCGACCGCTCGGTGGCGAACTGGATACGAGCAGTTCGTGCGCGGCCGCGCCGGTCGACGGAGACCAGCATCGGGACCGGCGACCTCATGGACGCGGTGCGCGAGGAGTTCGGCGCATGATCGTCCTGGACGCGGCCGCCCTCGTCGACGTGGTTGCGGACAGGCCGTCAGGCGAATGGGTCCTCGCGGTGCTGGAGGACGAGGAGATCCATGCCCCGGCCCACCAGCCCGCGGAGGTGCTGTCGGCCCTCAGCCGCTTGGCGCGAGCGGGTGATGTGTCACATCGCGGGGCAGCGGACGCGCTCGACGAGGCGATGGGGCTGCCCCAGGAGCTGCACCCCGTCGACCGCCAGCTGTCGCGACGGGCGTACGAGCTCGGTGATCGGATCCGCGTCCTCGACGGCCTCTACGTGGCGCTCGCAGAGCGGTTGGGTGCGGCACTGGTCACCACGGACCTGCGCATCGCGAGGGCCGATCCCCCCTGTGCCGTGCGCCACCCCGCCGACCACGGGGGACAGCCGTGATCATCCACCTGTCGAGCCCGATCATCGGGGACGCCGAGCGGGGGGCCGTCGACCGCGTGATGGCGACCGGGATGCTCGCCCAGGGTGTGGAGGTGGAGGCGTTCGAGGCCGAGTTCTCCGCGTTCGTCGACGACCGGACCTGCGTGGCCGTCAGCTCGGGGACGTCGGCGCTGCACCTCGGCCTGCTGGCCCTCGGGATCGGCCCGGGGGACGAGGTGATCGTCCCCTCCTTCACCTTCGCGGCCACCGCCAACGCCGTCCGCCTGTGCGGCGCCGACCCGGTGTTCGTCGACATCGACCCGGCCACGTTCTGCGTGGACCCCGCCGCCGTCGCGGCAGCCGTGGGGCCCCGCACCGCGGCGGTCATGCCGGTCCACCTCTACGGGCACCCCGCCGACATGACCGCGCTGCGGGCGGTGGCCGACCGGTCGTCGCTGGCGCTGGTCGAGGACGCGGCCCAGGCGCACCTCGCGACGTGGGACGGCCGGCCGGTTGGCGCGCTCGGCGACCTCGCGATGTTCAGCTTCTACCCGACCAAGAACATGACGACGGGCGAGGGCGGGATGGTCGTCACCGCTGACGAGCAGGTCGCCCGGACCGTCCGCCTGCTCCGCAACCAGGGGATGGCCCAGCGCTACGCCAACGAGCTGGTCGGCTTCAACGCCCGCATGACCGACCTGGGCGGGGCGATCGGCCGGGTCCAGCTGACCCAGGTGGAGGGGTGGACCGCGCGCCGGCAGGCCAACGCGGCGCGGCTGGATGCCGAGCTGACGGGTGTGGTCGTGCCGCCGGTGGCCGCTGCGGCGACGCACGCCTACCACCAGTACACCGTGCGCAGCGGAGACCGTGACGCGCTTGCTGACCACCTGCGCGCCCGGGGGATCGCCAGCGGCGTGTACTACCCGACGCCGGTCCACCGCCTGCCGAGCTTCGGGCTGGACCTCGACCTGCCCGAGACCGAGCGGGCGGCGACGGAGGTGCTGAGCCTGCCGGTCCGCCCGGACCTGACGGACGACGAGGTGACCGCGATCGTGGAGGCGGTCAACGGTGTGGGTTCCGCGGGAGGGGTCGGCGCCGGTGGCTGAGCGGCTCCGCGCGGGCGTGGTCGGGCTGGGCGCAATGGGGCGGAACCACGCGCGGGTGCTCCGGTCGCTCGAGGGCGTGGACCTCGTCGGGGTCGTCGATCCTGCCGTCGCCGGCGATCCCGGCCAGCCGGACGTCGTGGACGGCGTGCCCCTCCACCCCTCCCTCGACGGGTTGCTCGACGCCGGCATCGACTGCTGCGTCGTCGCCGCCCCCACCGCCCACCACCGGGACGTCGCGGTCCAGCTGGCCGAGGCGGGGGTGCACGTGCTGGTGGAGAAGCCGCTGGCGGGGGACGTCTCGGCCGCGTCGGCCATCGCGGACGCCGTGGAGCGGGCGGGTGTGGTCGGCGCGGTCGGCCACATCGAGCGGTGCAACCCGGCCCTGATCGCCCTGCGGCAGCGCCTGGAGGCCGGCGAGCTCGGCGAGGTCCACCAGATCGCCACCAGCCGCCAGGGCCCGTTCCCCGAGCGGATCGCCGACGTCGGCGTCGTCCTCGACCTGGCCACGCACGACGTGGACCTGACCGCCTGGGTCGGGGGCTCGCCGTACGCGTCGGTGACCGCACTCACCGCCCACAAGGCGGGCCGGGCGCACGAGGACCTGCTGGCCGCGACCGGCCGGCTGGCGGACGGGACGGTGACGACGCACCAGGTGAACTGGCTGAACCCGACGAAGGAGCGGACGACCGTGATCCTCGGCGAGAAGGGCAAGTTCGTCGCCGACACCGTCACCGCGGACCTCACCTTCCACGCGAACGGCACCGAGCCGCTCCGCTGGGACGCGATGCGCACCTTCCGCGGCGTCACAGAGGGCGACGTCACCCGCTACGCGATCCCCAAGCGCGAGCCGCTGGTGGTCGAGCTGGAGGCCTTCCGCGACGCGATCCTCGGCGTCGACTCGACGGCGGCCGTCGTGTCGGTGGCCGAGGGGCTGCAGGCGGTGCGGGTCGCCGAGGCGCTGCTCGCCTCCGCGCGGACCGGGCAGACGGTCGAGGTGGTCAGGCCGTGAGCGCCTTCGTGCACGACGACGCGATCGTGGAGGACGGGGCATCCGTGGGGGAGGGGGCGAAGGTGTGGGGGCTCGCGCAGGTCCGGACGGGCGCTGTCGTCGGCGCGGGCTGCGTCGTCGGGCGGGGGGCGTTCATCGACGCCGGCGTCCGCGTGGGGGACCGGTGCAAGATCCAGAACCTCGCCCTGGTCTACGCCCCCGCCGAGCTCGCCGACGGGGTGTTCATCGGCCCGGCCGCGGTGATCACCAACGACCTGAACCCGCGGGCGATCACCCCGGACGGGGCGTTGAAGTCCGCGGCCGACTGGGAGCCCCGACCTGTCAGGATCGGGCAGGGCGCCGCCATCGGGGCCAGCGCGACGGTCGTGGCCGGGGTGTCGGTGGGGGAGTGGGCCCTGGTCGCCGCCGGGGCCGTGGTCACCCGCGACGTGCCGGCCCACGCGCTGGTGGCCGGGGTGCCCGCGCGCCGGATCGGGTGGGTCGGGCGGCAGGGCGTCCGCCTGACCGAGCGCCCCGACGGGACGTGGCGCTGCCCGGTCGACGGGTCGACCTACGTGGGCGACGGCGAGGGTCTGCGGCTGTGGACTGAGGGGATCGCCAACCCCCGCTGACCGGTAGCGTGGCGGCACGGCCACACGGGAGGTGCGCGGTGCCGGACGACGAGGACCTCGAACGACGGGTGGGGGCGCTCGAAGGCGAGATGCGGGAGGTGCGCGAGCAACTCGCGCACACCTCCGCGGATGCACAGGCTGCGCGGGTGCTCGCAGGTGGTGCCGATCGCGACGTCTCCGAGGTCCGGGCGGAGCTCCGGGCCCACATGTCGGTGCTGCAGGCGCTGCGGGAGACCCAGCTCGAGCAGGGGCGTGTGCTCGACGAGCACAGCCGGATCCTGGGTGAGCACAGTCGGATCCTGGGCGCGCACGGGGAGGTGCTGGGGCGTCACGACCGACGGTTCGCGAGCCTCCAAGGTGGCATCGACCAGATCATCGAGATCCTGACCGAGGACCGGCCCGAGTAGCCGTCAGCACGGCTGGACGACGAGCGGGGTCCGGCCGGTCGCCGACCCGGTGCGGCCGTCGGCGTCGGTCACCTGGGCGGTGACCCACCAGGTGCCTGGCGTCAGGCCACACGTCGTCCCAGGGGTCGTGTGCGGGGTCGCGGAGAACGTCGTCGGCGGGGTGATCGCCTGCCCGCCCCCGGCCGGCGAGGGAGCCGCGGTCCAGCGGACCGTCCGCTGGCCGTCGTCGGGGATGCCGGCTTCGCGGATCGTCAGCGGCGTGGACCCCGCGGCCGGCACGGCGCCGGTCAGGCGGATCCGGTCGACGCTCCACCGGCGGGCACCGGGGTCCTCGTTGGGGTCGAACCGGATGGCCGTGATCGGTGCGGCGGTCCACGCGGGGGTGCCCGGTTCGACGGCGTCGGGACGTCGCATGTCGATCGTGAAGCGGCGCTGGTTGTCGTAGGCCACGATCTCCGCGCCGTTGCGCCACGTCGCGCTGCCGGCGTGGCGGAACAGGATCCGCCCGTGGGCCCCGCCGCCGGGTGCGTCCTCCAGCCGCATCGGCCCCTCCAGGTCGAAGTCGATCGTGACCGTGTGCCAGCGGTTCGGGTCCAGGGGGCCGGCCATGGCCAGCTCGATCCACGGGTCGTTCCCGCCGTTGGTGGCATGCAGCACGCCGTCAGCCGTCGTGGTGGCGGAGGACACCCCGCCGATGCCGGCCAGGTCATCGGTGCCGGCCGGTCCGGGGCCGGGGGAGAAGTCCCACGGGTTCCCGCGGACCTCGGTGGCGTAGTCGGGGGCGGACTCGACCGACGGGGCGCTGATGATCGGCGCCGGTGGGGTGGCGAGTCGCACCGGTCCGTGGGTCGCGCCCGTGGAGGTGTGGATCCAGTAGTCGCCCGGCGGCAGCTCGTCGGCGGCCAGACGTCCGTCGACCAGCGGGCCGTGGTCCGGTGATGTCGGGTCGGTGTTGTTCGACGGGTCGTCGTCGCGGTCCCACGTCAGCTGCACCGCTGGGTCGGCGGTGACGGTGATCGCCTCGCCGGTCGGCGCCTCCACGAAGCGGACGTCGTCGACGCGGACCTGGGCGGCGTTCGCGAACAGGTACAGCTGGTGGAGGTCGCCGCCCCAGCTCGGCTGCGCGCCGAGATCGAGCTGCACGGTCTGCCAGCCGGCCGCCAGCCCGGCATGCACCCTCCCCTGCGTCGTCGGGTGGTTGATGCAGTTCCCGGTGGTGCAGGCACGCCACTCGAGGCTCATGCCGGCCGGCTCGCTGGCCCACACGCGGATGAGTGCGTGGCGGAACCGGTTCGCGTCGACCGGGTTGACCAGCCCGTCCGGGGCGATCGGCACCGCGCCGGGGAAGTTGGCCCACAGCAGCGGGACGGTCACGCCGGCCCGGTCGCCGAACGTCAGCACGCCAGCCGCGGCGTCGACGCGTGCCGAGCCGGCGTTGCCGCCGATCACCGGGTCGACCCGCGCGTCGATCGGTTGGGCGTAGTCCCACCGGTTGCCGAGTACGGCGGTCGCGAAGTCGACCCCGCCGACGGCCGTCCGCCGGTCGATGCTCACGGCCGGCCAGCGGATCGTGGTGGTCTGGGCCGTGCGGCCCGAGGCGACGACGCGGATCACGACCGTGCAGTCCGTCCCGGCGGGGGCAGTCGCCCGACCGCGGCCGTCGGGGCCGACCGTGGCGCAGCCGCCGTCGTCGACGACCTCGATCCGGCTGTCGGGCGTGCCGGGGGTGGTGACGGCGATGTCGGCGCCAGCCGGGAGGAACTCGCCTGGAGGAGGGGTGACGGCCACCTCGATCGCCGGCGGCATCCCGGCGGCGTCGCGGGCGGCGAGGCAGGCCTCGGTCGCGGTTAGGCAGGTGATGGTGTCCGGGCGCAGGTCCGCGATCGCGTCGCGGGTGGCGGCCGGCAGCTCCTCGCCGGCGCTCAGGAGGACGACGCCATCGGAGAGTGCGGCGGGATGCGCTGCGGGGAACCCGTCGACCCAGGCATCCGGGTCGGTCCCGTCGACGAGGAACACCGTCTCGGCGCCGTCCGGCCGGGCGGCGGTCGCGATGGCCGCGGCGGTCTCGGCCCGCTCGGCACCGGCGATGCGCTCGACCGGACGCCCGCTGGCGAGGTCCGCGACCGCGGCATCGCTGACCGCGGCGGTCCCCCCGATCACCACGACCCGGTCGGGGTCGAGGTCGCGGACTGCCTGTCGGATCGGCTCGCTGACGCGGTCCCCGTCGATCAGCAGCACCGGCCAGCCGGTCTGCGCGGACCAGGCGCCCGCCCCGATCGCGTCGATGAACCCGCTGGAGGGGTTGCCCGCGCTGCCACGGGCCCGGGCGACCAGCACCGCGTCGGGTCGGGTGTCGTCCGCCGCCGCGGCGGCGGTGGCGATCAGGGCCGCGGTCTCGGTCCGCTCCGCGCCGCCGATCCGGGTGGTGGGGACGCCGTCGGGCAGCTCGGCCAGGGCGGCGTCGCTGATCGCCGCGGTCCCGCCGAGGACGACCACGTCGGTCACGTCCGCGGCGCGGATGAGGTCGGCGACCCCCGGGCCGAGCGCGTCGCGGGTCGCGGGCAGCAGCATCGCGTCGTCCTGCAGCACCCCGGAGGCCAGGGCGTCCGGGAAGTCCGCCGTCGTGGTCAGCAGTGCCGTCGTCGACGGGGCGAGCGCCGCCACCTCCCGCATCCGCACCGCCGGATCGGTCGACGTGGTGGGCACGATCACGTCGTCGGGCACGGTGGTGATCCCGTCGTCCCGGCCGGACGCGCCTCGTTGGGCCACCGATCGGGGTGCGGCCGCCACCACGGCCGTCAGCGCGGCGGCGAGGACCACGACGAGCGCGATCGCGGACGGACGGGACGGGCGCATGCGGACTCCTCCATGGCCCCCAGGGCCGGGGCCGATGGAGGTGCCGTACCCTCCGTCACGCGCCACGAACCGAGAGTCGAGGAGGGCGGCGGGAAGGGCTGTGGGGGTGCGGGGTGGGTCCGGTAGGGTCGCCGATCACGGCGCGTCACGGCGGAGCGCTCTGAGAGGCGAGGAGACGGCATGGGAGACGGGCGACGGCGTGCGGTTGCGACGGTGGTGGGGGTGCTCGGCGTGCTGCTGGCGCTGGTCGTGCCGCCGGCGGCCGGGCAGGCAGACCCGCCGGATGCGCGGGTGGCCTACCTGGCGCACAGCGGCGACCGGGTGGTCGTCGACGACCTCGCCACGGGTGCGAGCGCGGAGTTCCCGATCGCCGGGGTGCCGTCCTGGTCGCCCGACGGGACCCGGCTCGCCAGCCTCGACGCGTCCGGTCGCCTCGCCGTGGCGGACGTGCGGGACGGTCGGGTCACCGAGCTCGCGACCGCGATCGCGCCGGCGCCCGGGGAGGTCGCGTGGCTCGACGACCGCTGGGTCGCGGTGATCACCGAGGAGGGGGTGCAGGCCTTCACCTCCGACGGGCAGGCGCCCGCCCGCCAGATCTGGCCGCTCGACTCCGCGGCACCCGCGGCCACGGTCTACCGGCCCGGGGTGGTGGCCTCTCCCGACCGGCGGTTCCTGGTCTTCACCGCCTGCTTCGGCGACATCGGCGAGTGCGACGTCCTCGTCGTCGACACCGACGGCGGGGTCCGCTACGGCCTGATCTACGGGAACGTCGGGTGGTTGCCGGACTCGCGGCTGGCGGTCACCGGGCTCGACGGCCAAGACGACGGCATCGTCGCCGTGGACCTCGACACCGAGGCCGAGGAGCGGATCCTGGACGACGGCCGGGACCGCAGCGGTCTCGGCGTGTACTCGATGCAGCCGGTGGAGGGGACCGGCGAGCTCCTCTTCGTCGACCGCCACGGCGGGCCGTCGGTGACCGTGCGGTCGACCGACGCGTCCGGCTGCTGCGGGTCGACCGAGCTGCCGCTGTCCCTCGACGTCATCACCGACGTGTCCGCGGACGGGCAGCTGGTCGCCGGCGCTGACGCCGATGGCTCCGCCGGCGTCCACGGCATCGGCGGCGGGGGCATCGCCCTTCCGGGTGGAGGGGGGACGGGGCACACCTTCGCCCCCGTGGCGGCGGGAGCCCCGCCGCCGCCTCCCGGACCGCCGCCGGTCGACGACCCCGACGGGATCGAGCGGCTCTTCGGCGTCACGCGCGTCCAGACGGCGATCGCGATCTCGCGCGACCTGTGGCCTGATGGCGCCGCGGAGACCGCCGTGATCGCCACGGCGGGGAACTTCGCCGACGCCCAGACCGCCACCCCGCTCGCCGCCGGACGTGGACCGCTGCTGCTGTCCGGCCTGGACGCGCTGCACCCCGATACCGCGGCCGAGCTCGAGCGCGCGGTCAGCCCGGGCGCCACCGTCCACCTCGTCGGGGGGACCGCCGTGCTGTCCGAGCAGGTGGCCGAGGACGTCCGGGCGCTCGGCTTCGAGGTCGTGCGCCTGGCCGGCGTCGGCCGGGGCGAGACCTCCGTCGCGATCGCCGATGCGGTCACCGACGACCCGCAGCGCATCTTCTTCGTCGACGGCGGCACCTTCCCACCCGGGATCCTCGCCGGGGCGGTCGCCGGCCCAGCGGCCGACGCGGTCGTCGTCTCCGGCGGCGCAGGCGTGGACTACGTCGCCGCCAACCCCTCCGCAGAGGCCATCCAGGTGGGCGACAGCGCCATGTGGTCCCCGGACGTCGACCGGGTCATCCCGGGTGCGGATCCGACGCAGCTGTCGATCGACGTCGCACGAACCCTCGACCTCGACCTGAGCTCGAGGGTTGCCGCCCTCGCGTCAGGGGAGGATTTCCCAGATGGGCTTGCAGGCTCCGTGCACGCGGCCGATCGGGGCATCCCGGTCCTGCTCACGCCCGGCGCGGGGATGCCCGCGGCGTTGGCGTCGTTCATCGAGGACGAGGGGTTGACGACCTTCGTCGTCTACGGCGGCCCGGTCGCGGTCAGCACCACCGTGACCCGCCAGGCCGTCGGCGAGCTGCCGCCGGACCCGGTTGGGGATGCGGTCGAGGGTGACGGTCGTGCCCTCGCCGGCGTGGCGATCGGCACGCCGGAGGACGAGGCGGTCGAGGCGCTCACCGCGGTGCTCGGCCAGCCGGACGCCGTGATGCCCGCCCGGCCGAGCGACCCGGCGCCCGCCAACCCGGTCGACGCCTGTGCCGAGCGGATCAGTCGTGTGATCTGGGGTGGACTCAGCGTCCAGTCCTACGAGGGGGTGCTGCAGCTGTGGGTCGTCGACGGGACGGATCCGGTGATCGCCACCCCTGCCGGTGTCACCGTCGGCATGACGGTCGCCGAGCTGCAGTCCCGCGTCCCCGGCGCGCAACCCCGGGAGCCGGAGGTCGACTACCTCTCGTGGTCCGCGGACCTCGGCGACGACACCACGGCGTACCTCTCGGGGCCGGAGGACACCGACGTCGTGACCAGCCTGCAGGGCGGGCGGTGGCCCTGCGGTGAGTGACCGGAGCGGACGTGGCCCGCGGCTAGCCTTCGCGCGATGAAGGTGCTCGTCGCCGGAGGAGCCGGCTACATCGGATCGGTGGTCACCGCCCGCTTCGCCGAGGAGGGCCACGAGGTCGTGGTCCTCGACGACCTGCGGCAGGGCCACGCCGACGCGGTGGGGGACGCCGTGTTCGTGGACCTGCCCCTGTCGCGGGCCGGGGAGGTGCTGGACGGCTCGTTCGACCTCGTCGTCCACCTCGCCGCGGATGCCCTGGTCGCGGAGTCGGTCGCCCAGCCCGAGAAGCACTGGGCCAACAACCTCGGGGAGGGGCTGGCGCTGCTGGATGCCATGCGGGTGACGGGCGTCCAGCGGATCCTCTTCTCCTCGACCTGCGCGGTCTACGGCGAGCCGGCGGTGCTCCCGATCACCGAGGCGACCCCGACCGCGCCGGTGAACGCCTACGGCATGACCAAGCTCGCGTTCGACCACGCACTGACGTCGTACGCGACGGCGCACGGGTTGGCGGCGATGAGCTTCCGCTACTTCAACGTCGTCGGTGCGTACCGCGGGCGGACCGAGCGGCACGACCCCGAGACCCACCTCGTCCCGAACCTCCTGCGCGGCGCAACGGGTGAGACGTTCACCGTCTTCGGGACCGACTTCCCGACCCGGGACGGCACCGCGGTCCGCGACTACGTCCACGTGGTGGACCTGGCGGACGCCCACCTGATGGCGCTGGACGTGCTCGAGGACGGTGTCCACCACATCGTCAACCTCGGGACGGGGGACGGCGCGACGGTCCGCGAGGTGCTGGACGCCGTGCAGGACGTGACCGGCCGCACGATCGACGTGGTCGAGGCCGACCGTCGGCCCGGCGACCCCCCCGAGCTGGTGGCGGACGCCTCGAAGGCCGAGGCGATGTTCGGCTGGCGACCGACGCGGTCGCTGCGCGACGGGATCGCGGACGCCTGGGACGCGATGCGGGCCTAGCAGGCCGCCAGGATCGCGCCGAACTTCGCCGTCAGGCGAAGGAGGCCCCGATCGCGCCCAACCTCGGTGCCCGATCTCGGCGCCGGCGCCGTGACTCGACGCTGGTCAGCGTCCCGCGGTCCAGGTCGCGAGCGGCCGACCGAACCACGAGGACACCAGCTTGTGGGCGACCGAGAGGGGAGGGGGCAGGCCCACCCGGCCGGTTCCCATCGCGACCTCGAGCTCCTCGCGGGTGAACCACTCCGCCTCGGCGATCTCGTCGTCGTCCAGCCGGATGTCGGTGGTCTCGGCGACGGCGTGGAACGCGAGCATCAGCGACGACGGGAACGGCCAGGGCTGGCTCGTCACGTAGTCGACCTGGCGGACGGTGCTCCCGACCTCCTCCGTCACCTCGCGGCGGACGGTGTCCTCGAGCCGCTCGCCGGGGTCGACGAACCCGGCGAGGACGCTGAACCTCCCCTCCATCCACGACGGCTGCCGGGCCAGCAGCAGCCGGTCGTCGGCGTCGACGACCCGCATGATCACCGCCGGCTCGATGCGCGGGAACGCCAGGTGGCCCTCGGGGCACACCAGCGTCCGGGGGCGACGGGCCGGAGACAGCGGCTTGGCGCACCGCGAGCAGAACCGCTCCCGCGCCCGCCACTGACCGAACGCGATCGCCCCGAGCAGCACCTCGGGTTCCGCGACGCTGAACATCGCCGTCCGCGCGTCGGTGAACTCCCCGACGGGCAGCGGGTCGCCGTCGTCGACCACGACGCTCATCACGCCCGGCGCGACGACGATCGGGGCCTCGGCGACGTCTGCCCCCTCCGGCCACCCGCCCTCGACCACCACGACGTGTCCGTCGCGTCGTCGGGTCACGACGACCGTGATCGAGGGGTCATCCAGGGCGGCGGCGACGTCGGGGTGCTCCACCGGGCGAAGCGTAGGCGACACGATCGTCGCCGCCCCCGGCGGCACTACCGCCAGGAGCCCGTGGGCGCATGGCGGGGCGGGAGGTCGTCGCGGGGTCCCCGCGAGTGACCCGTGGGCGACTGGCGGGGCGGGAGGTCGTCGCGGGGTCCCCGCGAGTGACCCGTGGGCGACTGGCGGGGCGGGAGGTCGACGCGGGGTCCCCGCGAGGGACCCGTGGGTGCATGGCGGGGCGGGAGGTCGTCGCGACGTCCCCGCGAGTGACCCGTGGGCGAATGGCGCACGCGAGCCGCTCGCCCTCGCCCACACCGGCCCCGCCACCCCGCCCACCCCCGCACCGATCCACCGCCCGCGCGCGTCAGTGCCACGACCCTGACGCGGTGGCGTTCTAGCATCCACCGCCAAGCCCGACCCCGGTCTGCCGTCCGGGGCCACGCCGACGCGAGAGACTGCCGTGCGCCACCTCACCCTCCTGCTGACCGTCGCGATGCTCGCCCTCGGGCTGCTCGCCGGCCCTGCCGTCGGGGCGGTGTCGGACACGATCGACATCCGCGGCGACGACGTCGACCTCGACCCCACCGAGATCGCCCTCCGGTTCAGCCGGGCGACGTTCACCGAGGACGACGCGGTCACCGAGGTCCTGCTCGCGACCACCGAGACCTTCGCCGATGCCCTCGCCTCCGGCACCCTGCAGGGCGACAGCCCCCTCCTCCTGACCGGCCCGGACGAGCTCGACGACGACGTCGCCGCCGAGATCGACCGGCTCGAGGCCACCGACGTCACGATCCTCGGTGGCGAGGCGGCGATCGACGCCGACGTGGAGGAGGACCTCGAGGACCTCGGCCTCGACGTCGCCCGCCTGGCCGGGGAGACCCGCCTGGCCACGGCCGTCGAGGTCGCGGAGCAGGCCGAGACCCCCTCCACCGCCATCGTCGCCCGGGCCTTCGGGGCCGCCGGGGACGACACGCAGGCCTTCGCCGACGCCCTCGCCGCCGGCGCGTGGGCGGCCGAGACCGGCTGGCCGATCCTGCTGACCCAGACCGACCACCTGGCCGTCGAGACCGAGGCCTTCCTGACCGACGGCGACGTCGACCGGGTCATGCTCCTCGGCGGCGAGGCCGCGATCGGCACCGACGTGGAGGAGGCCATCGAGGCGCTCGACATCGACGTGGACCGCGTCGCCGGCCCGACCCGGTTCCACACCGCGACCGCGATCGCCGAGGCACGCGGGTTCGACTCCGCCGCCGAGGCCGAGCGGATCATCCTCGTCGAGGGCCAGGCCGACGACGCCTGGGCCGCCGGGTTCGCCGCCGCTGCCCACGGCGCGATCGCCGAGGCGCCGGTCCTGCTGGCCAACGGCGACACCCTGCCGCCGGCCACCACCGAGTTCCTGATCTCGACCAGCCAGACGTTCGCCGTCGACGCCACCGACGTCGACGAGCCCGTCCTGGTCTGCGCCACCAGCGCGACCGCGTGCGAGCAGGCCCGCATCCTCCTCGGCCTCCCCGCCCAGGCCGAGCTGACC
Organism: Euzebya sp.; assembly: GCF_964222135.1. Lineage (NCBI taxonomy): Bacteria > Bacillati > Actinomycetota > Nitriliruptoria > Euzebyales > Euzebyaceae > Euzebya > Euzebya sp. The sequence goes on along the minus strand of NZ_CAXQBR010000026.1, from coordinate 42,587 downwards.
TTCGAGAACTCCGAGCAGCCCATCCCCTCCCGCACCCCGTTGATCGGGACGATCGACACCTTCGACGTCCCCGCCCGCGTCGCGGTCTTCGGGGAGTGCGTGACCGAGGGGCTGCTCACGACCGACGCCGACGGCGGGTTCGCCGTCGAGATCGCCGCCGAGCCCGGCCCCTGCACGATCACCTTCGAGATCGCCTACGAGAACGGTTCGGTCCAGACCACCGACGTGGTCATCCTGGTCGACCCGGCCATCCCCGCCGAGGGGATCGTCGTCGGCACCTCCACCGGGTCGGACGCCTACACGTTCGTGGCCACCGACGCCGACGTGCCCCTCACCGTGTCGTACGACGACGAGGACGTCTTCACCGTCGACGGCGAGCCGGCCACCATCGGTGCCTTCGAGGCCGCCGTCACCGTCGCAGACCGCGTCACCTTCACCGCCGACACCGCGGAGGGCGACGTCCACGACCTCGTCAACGTCGATCCCGCGACGATCTCGAGCGGCACCCTCGGGGACGTCGACGTCGCCGCCGGCACGTTCGCGATCGTCGAGCCGGTGACCGGCGTGGTGCTCCGCCCCGGCCTCGAGATCACCGACGACCGCGCGTACCAGGTCGACGGCGAGGCCAGCACCCGGGAGGGGTTCGAGGCGAACGCGAACGAGGGTGACGAGGTCTCCCTCACCACCAGTTCGATCCGCCTCCGCAACCGGGTCGTCGAGGGCCCCGCCCTGGACATCAGCGTCGACGCGGTCAGCGGCATCGCACGGCTGCGGATCGGCGGGCTCGGCGACGACCCGCTGACCGCCGAGGACGACCGCTTCCGCGCCCGCGCCGGCACCGACGCCCAGACCTTCGAGGTCGACGGCGACGACACCGACTTCGCCGCATTCGCCGAGGCGCTCAGCGTCGGCGACGAGGTCACGTACGACCGCCGGGGAGGGGTGGAGGCCTTCGAGATCGACAACGCGCCGGTGCCGCCGGTCGCGGGGACGGTGACCGAGACCTTCGATCCGGACGGCAGCGCCGCGGCGCCCGAGCCCGCCGACGGCGGTGACATCGTCGCCCTCACCGTCGACGGCCGGATCCTGGTCAGCTACTCCGCCGACGCGGTGTTCCGCATCGACGACCGCGTGGCGACCGAGGAGGAGTTCGAGGCCGCCCGGACCGCCGGCGACGCGGTCAGCTACCAGGTCGGAGACCCCGCGACCGGCACGCCGGAGGAGATCGCCCTGGTCAACCGCGACCTCAGCGGCGAGGTGACCGACATCACCGAGGGCGCCAACACCTACGACGTCACCGTCCAGGCCGGGATCGTCTACGACGACCTCGACTACACCTCGTCGATCTTCGGCGGCTCCGACGTGTACGTGATCAACGGTGACACCGTCGGGCTGGCCCAGTTCGAGAACCAGCTGGCGCTGATCGACCGGGGCGAGGTCCTCGGGACCATCACCGTCCGCGCCACCGACGACGGGACCGAGCACCGCCTGTCGAGCGAGGCGCAGCGCTAGGGCCAGGACGCCGACCGCGCAGGGGTCGGCGGCCGCGGCCGATGAGGAGGTCGCGCGACACGGAGGTCGCCGGTTCCGTCGTCCCCGACGCTGCGAGCGTGCAGCACGCGACCATGCGACCCGACATCGGCCTCCACACCATCCCACAGCGCATCGCCGCCATCGCCAGCCTCCGCTCGACCCCGCCGTCCGGGGCGGCGCCGGCCGGCGGTGACGTCGCGGCGACCCTGCAGACCCAGCTGGACGCCCAGGGCTCCCCGGCCGGGGCTCCCGCCGCCGGCGCGGCGACCTACGCGGGGTTCCAGCGACCGGTCGGGTTGGGCGCCGGCGTGTCCCTCACCTCCACCCCCGGGTTGATCAGCCCGGCGCTGCCTGGCGCCGGCACCGGCACCGCTGTCGCCGGGGTCGCCCCGGTCGGCGCGAGCGGGCGGACCACCAGCGGACCACTCGCCCTGGACCGGTCCGGTCCGCCACCGGAGCTGCAGGCCTACGGCAACGGCCAGATCCCGAGCGCCGCCCTCGCGTCGGTGGGCGTCGGCGACCACACGCTGTGGGAGCCGGCGGCCCGCGCGTTCCGGGACATGGTCGCCGCGGCGGCGCGGGACGGGGTGTCGTTCGGCGTCAACTCCTCCTACCGCGACCTCGCCGGGCAGCAGGCGATGGTCGACCGCTACGGCCTCTACAGCCAGGGTGGCCGCGCGGCCGCGCCCGGCAGCTCGAACCACGGCTGGGGGCTGTCCATCGACCTGGACCTCGACGACCGCGCCCAGGCCTGGATGCGCGAGCACGGCGCGACCTACGGCTTCGTCGAGGACGTCGCCCGCGAGCCGTGGCACTGGACGTTCAAGGCATCGGCCTACTGAGCCGCCGGCCGGCCGGACGGCGACGTCACCGCGGCAGCCACAGGACGTCGCCGGCGGTGAACAGCCGCACGTCCTCCTGGCTGACCAGCAGCCGGCCGGTGCGGGTGGACACGTCGATGAGGTGCAGGCCCGGCTCGGCGATCGGTGTCCCGTCGCCGTAGGTGCCATCGAAGCGTCCCTGCACCGCCAGGGTGGTGCCGTCGGGGCTGAACGTCCCCGACCAGCCCTGGGACTCGTCCCCGCCGATCACCAGCCGGGGCGCGGAGTCCGCCGTCGCGCTCGCGCGCACCGTCGCCAGGGCGACGCTGTAGCCCAGACCGCCCTGGACGTCGACGAGCAGCTGGGTGCCGTCCGGCGACCACTCGTCGGGGTAGAACAGCCCGTCGCCGGTGCCGGGGACGGTGGTGGTCTGGCCGGTCGGCAGGTCGAGGATCCGGATGCCGCCCCGGCCCTGTCCCTCGAAGTCGGCGTAGGACAGCGCGACGCGTGTGCGGTCCGGCGACACCAGCGGACCGCTGATCAGGGTGAGGGGTGGGGCCGGCGGCACGAGCACCTGCGGGGCGGCGGAGCCGTCGCGGCGGGCCAGCACCACCTCCTCACCCGTCGTCGCCGACAGGATCTGGATGCCGTCCAGCCAGTCCAGGTCGTCGAAGCCGTTCTCGTAGGGGCTGAGGTCCAGCGGCACCGGCGCCGACGCCCCATCGGTGTCGACGGTGACGAGCGCGCCGCCCTGGAGTCGGGTGGCGATCGCGCTGCCGTCGGCCGCCCAGTCGTGACCGCCCTGGTTCAGCAGCCCGTCGGCCACCACCCGGACGTCTGCGCCGGCGGGCTGGCCGGGGGTGAGCGTGGCCACCGCCAGCTGGTGGTTCCCGTCGAAGCGGTCGAGCTGGGTGTAGGCGAACGCCGACCCGTCGGGTGCGGCGACGGCCGAGTGCGCGTCGCTCGCCACCACGTCGACGGCCCCGTCGGCCGCCAGCTCGTAGATGTCGGCGTCACCGGCGATGCCGCCCGACCCCTCGAACACGATCCGTCCCTCGACGGGGGGTGGCGGTGCCAGCCCCCCGGCGATGCGGGCGGATTCGCAGGCGCGGGTGCTGGTGAGGCACACCAGGGCGACCCCGTCACGGCCGGTCAGGCCGCCGGCCAGGTGGTCGCGGGTCTCCGGGGGGAGGGTCGCCCCTGCGGACAACAGGATCGGCGCACCCGTGCGGCCCGACAGGGCCGCTGCGGCGAACCCGGCCGCCCACGCATCCGGCCCGGCCAGGACCCCGCCCTGGGTGAAGCGGTCCTGGGTGAAGTCGACGACGTCGTTGCCGTCCACGAGGATCACGGATGCCGCGTCGGCAGCCGTGGGGGCGCCCCGCTTCGCGGCCACCGCCACCGCCGTCGCCGCGCGGCTCGGGCCGGCCACCCGCTCGCCGTCCCCGACGATCGCGACAGCCTCGGCCAGCACCGCGTCGCTGACCGCGGCGGTGCCGCCCAGCACGACGACGGTGTCGATGTCGTCGGCGTGCGCCTCGAGGTGCGCGCGGGTGGTGGCGGGCAGGGAGTCGGTGGCGGTCAGCAGCACCGGCCACCCGTTGGCCGCCGCCAGCCCGCCGGCGGCGATCACGTCCGCGTAGGCCTGGGTCGGGTCCGTCGACCCCTCCGCGCCGAACGCTCGGGCCAGGATGACGGTGTCCGCCGCGGGCGACTCGGCCTCGGCGACCGCGACGGCGGTCTCCAGCCGCGACGCCCCGGCGTAGCGGGTCACGTCGATGTCGCGGTCGGCGAGCTCGGCGACCACGGCGGGGCCGACCGCGGCCTCACCGCCGAGGACCACCGCCTCCTCCGGCGCCAGCCGGTCGAGCTCGTCGGCCACGACCGGCGGGATGGGCCCGTCGGTCGGGACCAGCAGGAGCGGGGCGTCGCGCTGCAGCAGGCCCGACGCCAGCGCGTCGGCGAACTCGTCGTCCCGGCCGATCACGACCCGAGCGGCGGGTTCGCCGAAGGTCTCGGTGGAGAGCCGCGCCGCGATCTCGGCGTTCGACGGCGTCTCGTCCGCCTTGACGACGAACAGGGTGTCGCCGTCGGCGTTGACCTCGGGCTGGGCAGCCGAGGGGGAGGGGAGGAGGGCGGCGAGCAGCACCGCCAGGACCACCCCCGCGGCGAGGTGGAGGGGGGTGGGGCGTCGCGTGGTCACGTGGGGTTCCTGTCCAGGTCAGGGGCCGGGGCCCGTGGGTCCCCCACCGTCATCCGCCGCCGCCCACAGCCGGGCGACCCGGTCGGCATCTGCCTTGTCGACGACCGTCGCGCCCAGCGCCTCCGCGGCCGCGACCGTCTCCGGCGCGAAGTGGGAGCTGAGCAGCACCAGCCTCGTCGCGGGATCGCGATCCCGGGCGTGGCGGAGCAGGTCCACCCCGTCCGCCGTGCCCGGCATCCGGTGGTCGGCGACGACCATCGCGAAGGACGGGTCCTCGGCGTCGACCAGCTCACAGCCCGCCGGCACGCTCGCCGCGGTCACGACGTCGGCGTCCACACCCTCGAGGTGCAGGCGCACCAGCATCCGCATGGCGTCGTCGTCGTCGACCAACAGGCAGCGGCGGGGGGTCTGCTCGGTCACGGCCACCGCAGGCTAGCGGACGGTCACGGGGGGTGAGGGATGCGGGACCGCCCGGGCTCACGGGCCTGGCTCTCCGACCAGGTGCGGACGGCTGCTGCGGGAGGGGGCGCGTTCCGTACACTGCGGGGCCCATGCTCCGCCACCGCGCCCTCGTGCTGCTGTCGCTCGTGACCGCCGCCCTGCTCCTCGTCCCGACCGCGGCCTCCGCGGACGTCGCGGTGTCCATCACCGACGACGGCATCGACCCCGATCCGGTCGTCGCCGGGATCGACGAGCCGATCGTCTTCACGAACACCACTGACGGCGAGGTGCGGCTGGTGGACGACGCCGGGCGGTGGGACTCCGGCGACCTGGTCCCGAACGGGACGTTCACGATCACCTTCAGCGGCGTGATCACCTCGACCTTCACGAGCCCCGACGGCGCGATCACCGGCACGATCGAGATCGTCCCCTCCGACGAGGCACGCTCGGAGGAGCCGTCTGAGGAGCCCGCCGACGAGCCGTCCGCGGAACCGGCATCCCAGGAGGGCAGCGAGGAGCCGACAGACGAGGCGACGGGGGACGAGGCGACCGAGGAGGCGTCCGACGAGGGGGCCGACGACGAGCAGGGCCCCACCGGGCTCGCCGACACCGGCGCACCCGTGGCCGCCCTCGCCGGGCTGGTCGGCATGTCGCTCCTCATCGGCGCCGGGCTGCTGGCCCGCACCCGCCGGTCCTGACCCTCCCCCTCCCCGATGGTCTCAGAGATCTTCGACGCCGCCGCCTGGGAGCCGGTGGAGGGGTTCGACTTCACCGACATCACGTACCACCGCAGCGCGGAGGTGCTCGGCCGCGGGGCGCGGGGGCGCGGGACGGTCGTGCGGATCGCGTTCGACCGCCCGGAGGTCCGCAACGCCTTCCGCCCGCGCACCGTCGACGAGCTGTACACCGCCCTCGACCACGCGCGGAGGTCGAGCGAGGTCGGCTGCGTCCTGCTGACCGGCAACGGACCGTCCCCGAAGGACGGCGGCTGGGCGTTCTGCTCCGGCGGCGACCAGCGCATCCGCGGACGTGACGGCTACCGCTACGCCGAGGGAGAGACCGCGGAGTCGATCGACCCGGCCCGGTCGGGACGCCTCCACATCCTCGAGGTGCAGCGGCTGATCCGGACCATGCCCAAGGTCGTGATCTGCGTGGTGTCGGGCTGGGCGGCCGGTGGGGGGCACTCCCTGCACGCGGTCTGCGACCTGACCCTCGCCAGCCGCGAGCACGGGAGGTTCAAGCAGACCGACGCCGACGTCGGCAGCTTCGACGCCGGCTACGGCTCGGCCTACCTGGCCCGCCAGGTCGGCCAGAAGTTCGCCCGCGAGATCTTCTTCCTCGGCGAGGCGTACACCGCCGAGCAGATGCACCACATGGGCGCGGTCAACCGCGTCGTCGACCACGACCATCTCGAGGTCGTCGCGCTCGAGTGGGGGCGCACGATCCTGGGGAAGTCCCCGACGGCCCAGCGCATGCTGAAGTTCGCGTTCAACCTCGCCGACGACGGGATGGTCGGCCAGCAGGTCTTCGCCGGCGAGGCCACCCGCCTCGCGTACAGGACCGACGAGGCCGCCGAGGGTCGGGACGCGGTCCTCGAGAAGCGCGACCCCGACTGGTCGGCCGTCCCCTACCACTACTGAGCAGGCCGTGGTCGCGTCCTGTCTCCGCGGGGGCTGCGCGGTCGTGGTCGGCCTGGTCCTGGCGCTGGCCGGCTGCGGCGGCGGTGGTCCGCGACTGCTGCTGCTGCCCGCGGGCGGTGGGGATCTGCCGGCGGCTGACGCCGCGGCCGTGGCGGACGCCGTCGCCGACCCCTCGGGCCTGCCCGCCGACGTCCGCACCGCGGCGGTCGTCGACGCGGTCCCCGACGACGACGGCAGCTGCGGCGTCGACCAGCAGTCGCGGTGGCTGGAGGTGCCGGTGGACTCACCGGTCGTCGAGCTGCCCGGGGTCGGGTACACGATGACGCGGACCGGGCCCCAGGAGGTCGACGGGGACCAGATCGCCCTGACGGTCGTCTGCGACTTCGACGCGTCCGGGGAGCTGCTCGTGGCGGACGAGCTCACCGGCACCGGCACCGACCAGGTGGTTGCCAACGACTACGTGACCCGCACCGGCACGGCGGTCGGCCGGGTCGACATCGGCATCCCCACCGACGCCGTCACCGCCGTCCAGGCCTTCGAGGGCTGGGCGCTGTTCATCCCCCTCCCCGCGGACCTGCGGACCCTCCGCCTGCACGCCCTCGAGGGCGGCAGCGAGGACGAGGGCTTCGAGATCGGCACCGTGTCGTTCCACGACGCCGACGGCGTCGACATCACCGCCGAGGCCCTGCCGATCCCCGACGTCGTGCACGGCGTGCCGCGCAGCCGCGGCTCCGGAGTCGGCGAATGACCGACACGGTGGCGACGGCCCGGCACCTCCCAAGGGGTCAGGTGATCCCGGCGACGGACAGGAAGTGGGTGATGATCCGGTGGGTCAGGCCCCAGATCATGTGCTCGCCGATGGTGAGGGAGGGGAAGGGGACGACCCCGCCGTAGCGGTACCAGGTGCGGTGCGCCGGATCGGCCAGCGCGGCGACCGGCAGCCACATGGCGTCCGCGACCTCGGCGGGCTCGGGGACCGGCTCGGGCAGGCCGTCGACGGTGAACACGACCGTGGCGATCCGCTCGGTGAACGCCCGCGCCTGCTGGTCGTCCAGGCGGCCGACGGGGTCGCCGACGGTCACGCGGGTCTCCTCGAACGCCTCCCGGGCCGCGGCCGCGACGACGTCGGCGTCACCCGGGTCGACCTTCCCGCCCGGCAGGGCCATGTCGCCGGACCACCGGTCGCCTGCACGGGTGACCCGGCGGATGAACAGGACCTCCGGGCCGTCGCCGCCGTCGCCCAGGATCAGCGCCGTCGACGCCCACGCCTCGGGGTGCGCCGTGGGCCGGTGCGCGGCGACCCGGGCTGTCAGCGTCACGACATCGAGCACGGGCGACAACCCTATCGGCGGCGGATCGGTGCCCTATCGTCACCACCGTCCACGTCGAGGGGTCGCAGATGTCACAGCCGCCGGGCGGCAACCCGCCGCCACAGCCGGGGGCCGGAGATCAGGGCTGGGGTGCACAGGTGGGCTGGGGCGACCAGCAGCCCAGCTCCCCGCACCAGCCCAGCCCCACGCAGCAGGGTTGGGCGCCTCAGGGAGTCCCACCAGGCGCGTACCCGCCGCAGGGCGGGCCTCCGGAGGGGTTCGTCCACCAGGGCGGCTACCGGCCGGGGGCGTACGGGCCACCGCCGCAGCCCCCGCAGCGGAGGCGGGGGAGGGGGTGGCTGATCGCCGGTCTAGTGGTGGTCGTGATCGTCAGCGGGGTGATCGTGCTCCAGACGACCGGGGTGATCAGCACGTCCCGGGACGTGGACCGGCTGTCGGCCGGCGACTGCGTCCAGGTCCCCGAGGAGATGGCGGAGATCACCTCCCTCGACACGGTCCCCTGCGACCAGGCCCACGGCGGCGAGGTGTTCTTCGTCACCGAGCTGCCAGGTGACGACGACGCGGCCTTCCCGGTCCTGGGCGTGGAGGACGAGGCCGTCGACCTGTGCCTGCCTGAGTTCGAGGCCTACACGGGACTCGACTTCTTCGTCGAGGCGGCCGCGGGCCACCTCGACGTCGTCTGGCTGTCGCCGACCTTCGGCAGCTGGCAGCAGGGTGACCGGGGGCTGACCTGCATCGCCACGTCGGCGGACGGCGCGGACCTGACCGGGTCGCTGGCGCGGTAGCCGGGCGGGATCAGCACCCGCAGGCCGCCTCGACGCGGGCCCGCACATCGGCGTGGGCTGGCGTCCCGAGCACGGACGGGTCGATCCCCCCGCCGGCGGCGCGCGCGTCGAGCACGCCGATGGCGGCCTTGGCCTCGAGGATCCTGGTGACCGCCTCGTCGAGCCGCGCCGCGCTGATCTCACCGGACTCGACCGCGGCCCGCACCGCCTCCCAGGCCACGGGCAGGTCGCTCGGCATCAGCACGACGTCGACCCCGGCGACGATCGCGTCGACCGCCAGCGACCCGGCGTCGCCGAACCCCGTCAGCGCCCCCATGTTCATCGCGTCGGTGACGACCAGCCCGTCGAAGCCCAGCCCGCCGTCCCCCTGACCTCCGGCACCCGCGTCGTCGCGCAGCACCGACAGGATGTCGGCGGAGATCGTCGCGGGACGTCCGGAGGGGTCGAGGGAGGGGACGGCCAGGTGGCCGACCATCACGCTGATCGGTGCCAGCTCCTCGGCGAGGGCGAACGGCGGCCAGTCGACCGACTCGAGCGTCGCCGCGTCGTGTGTGATGGTCGGCAGGCTCGAGTGGCTGTCGATGTCGGTGTCGCCGTGCCCGGGGAAGTGCTTGAGGGTCGGCAGGACCCCGCCGGCGGCCAACCCCTCAGCTGTCGCGCGGACGAACGGGACGACCGCGTCGGCGGAGGTGCCGAACGCCCGCTCGCCGATCACCGGGTTGGACGGGTTGACGTTGACGTCGGCGACCGGCGCGTAGACCCAGTTGACCCCGACTGCCCGCATCTCGGTGCCGGTGACCTGCCCGACCTCGCGGGCCAGGTCGACGTCGCCGGTGCGGGCGACGTCCCGGGCGGAGGGGAACACGGTCACGGGCGACCGCAGGCGCACGACGGGGCCGCCCTCCTGGTCCGCGCCGATGAGCAACCCGATGCCGGAGCCGGCCGCGGCGGCCTGCTGCAGCCCGGCGGACAGCGCGGCGGTGCGGACCGGGTCGGCGACGTTCGAGGTGCCCGGACCCTGGTCGTGGGCGAAGTACGCGACGCCGCCGAGGTGGTAGCGCTCCACGACCTCCGCCGGGGTCGCGACGCCGTACAGGGCCTGGTTCGCCGTCGCGGCGGCGTCCGACACCGACACCGCGTCATCGCCGATCACCGTCGCGGTGAACAGCTGACCGACCTTCTGCTCGACGGTCATCGATGCGACGATCGCCGCCACGTCGGTGGAGGGATCGACCGGGGCGGCGTCGCCGCCGGCGGGGGGCGGGGCTGACGCCGGCCCGGTGGGCACCTCGACCTCGCCGGCCGCCGTCGGGTCCTCGCTGGAGGGGCCCGGCTGCACCGCGGTCGCGCCGGGGTCGACGCCCTCGCCCATCCACGCCTCGGTCCCGACGGACTCGAGGTCGGGCGGACGGTCGGCGACATCCTCGGACCCGCCACCGCTGCACGCCGCCACGACCACGGCGAGCGCCAGCACGAGGAGGACCCCGAACCCCCCGCGACGCCTCACCGCAGCTGCCACCGCACCGGCATGCTCAGGACCCCGACCGGCGGCAGGCCGAGTACCTCCAACAGCGCGTGCCACGACCCGGCCGCGCCCGCGAGCGACGCGGTCATCGCCGCCGGGTGGTCGGAGTTCTCCGCCGGCATCATCCGGGCCAGCGCGTTCGAGCGGGGGAACGGCCTGACCTCGACGTCGCGCCGGTCCAGGCCGGCTCGCGCGCAGGCCCGCCCGACCGCGTCGTCCAACCCGCCGAGGATGTCGACCAGCCCGTGCCGCTGGGCGTCCGCGCCGGTCCAGACCCGCCCGCGGGCGACCGCGCGCAGGTCCTCGACACCCATGCCCCGGTCCGCGGCCGCCTTGGCGGTGAAGTCGTCGTAGACCCGGTCGAGCCACTCGCCGAGCCGCGCCCACTCCTCGTCGGTGAAGCGCCGCTGACTCGAGAACATCTCGGCGTACCGGCCCGTCGACACGCTCTGGACGTTCACGCCGATCCGCCCGAGGGCCTCGGCGAGCACCTGCTTGCCGGCCAGCACCCCGATCGACCCAGTCAGCGTCCCGGCGTCCGCCAGCACCTCGTCGGCGGCCATCGCGATGAAGTAGCCACCTGACGCGGCGACCGAGCCCATCGACGCGATCACTGGCGTCCCGGCCTCCCGGAGGGCCAGGACCTCCCGGCGGATCGCGTCGGAGGCGACGTAGGACCCGCCCCCGGAGTCGACCCGGACCACCACGGCCTTGACGTCGTCGTCCCGCCCGGCCGCGCGGAGGGCCGCGCCGAAGGTGTCCGCGCCGATGGACTCCGAGCGGGCCAGCGGGGAGGCGTTGGACCGGCCCAGGTGGATGGTCCCCGACCCCTGCACGACGGCGATGACAGGTCGGCCTCTGGTCGCGGTCGCCTTGATGGCGGCCCCCACACCCTTGCCGTAGCGCTCGACGTACTTGAGCTCGACGTCACCGGACCCGGACCCCGCCCCGGTCCCGCCCCCCAGCCGCTCGCGCAGCGCCGCGTAGACGTCGTGGCGGTAGCCGAGCCGGTCGACCAGGCCGAGCTCCACGGCCCGCTCGCCGGTCACCGGCGCCTCGTCGATCACCGCCCGGACCTGCTCGGGCGTCAGGCCGCGGTCCGCGGCGACGTCGGCGACCAGGAACTCGGTGGCGGACGCGGCCAGCCGCTCGGCCATCTCGCGGTGCGCGTCGGACATCTCGGTGCGGAGGAACGTGTCCGCGGCGGTCTTGTACTCGTGGCGCTGGCCGATCTGCGGCTCCACGTCCAGCTTGTCGAGCGCGCCGCGCAGGAACACCGCGCCGGCGACGACGCCGGTCAGCCCGACGTCGCCGGAGGGCTGTAGCCAGATCTCCTCGAAGGCGCAGGCCAGGTGGTAGGTGACGTTGCCCGGTCCCCACTCCCCGAAGCTCTCGGTCCAGCACACCGCCGTCCGGCCCGACGCGCGGAAGGCCGCGACGGCGCTCCGGAGCTCACCGGCCTGGGCGAAGGTCAGCTCGGCTCCGCCGACGTGGGCGACCAGCCCGCCAACGCGCTCGTCGTCCGCGGCCCGCCGCAGCGCATCGATGACCGAGCGCAGGCTCGGGGTGCCCCGCTCGCGCAGCGCCTGCAGCGGGGTGCTCGGCGGCGCCTCCACCAGGCCCCGGGTGAGGTCGAGCTCGAGGAGCGTCGTCGCCTCCGCGCGCGAGGCGCGGGAGGGGGAGGGCAACGGCAGTCCGGCGATGCGCATGCCCGCCACGCTATGCCGCCTAGGCTTGCGGGGATGCAGACCGCCCAGATCCGCTCGTCCTTCCTGGAGTTCTTCCGGGCCCGCGACCACCGCGTGCTGCCCAGCGCCAGCCTGATCCCGCAGGACCCGACGCTGCTGCTGACCGTCGCCGGCATGGTCCCGTTCAAGCCCTACTTCCTGGGCGAGGCGACCCCCGAGCACCCGAGGGCGGCGACGATCCAGAAGGTCGCGCGGACCAACGACATCGAGAACGTCGGGCGGACGACCCGCCACCTCACGTTCTTCGAGATGCTGGGCAACTTCAGCTTCGGCGACTACTTCAAGGCCGAGGCGATCCGCTGGGCCTACGAGCTGTCGGTCACCCCGGCGTCCGAGGGCGGGCTGGGCTTCGACCCCGAGCGGCTGTGGGCGACGGTGTACGAGTCCGACGACGAGGCCGAGCAGCTGTGGCTGTCCGAGACCGACATCCCCGCGGCCCGGATCCAGCGGCGCGACGCGAAGGACAACTTCTGGTCCACCGGCGGGCCGGGCCCGTGCGGGCCGTGCACCGAGATCTTCTACGACCGCGGGCCGGAGCACGGTGCCGAGGGCGGACCGGTCGTCGACGAGACCCGGTACACCGAGTACTGGAACCTCGTGTTCATGCAGTACGAGACCGACGGGCGGGGCAACCCCGAGCTGAAGGGGTCGGACTCGATCGTCGGGACCCTCCCGAAGCAGAACGTCGACACCGGATCGGGCCTCGAGCGCGTCGCGATGCTGCTGCAGGACGTGCCGACCCTGTTCGACACCGACGAGTTCCGGCCGCTCGTGGACCTGGCCAGCGAGCTGACGTCCACGCCCTACACCGGCCAGTTCGGGGAGGGGGCGACACCCTCGGATGTCTGGCTGCGGGTGATCGCCGAGCACGCCCGCGCCACCGCCTTCCTCATCGGGGACGGGGTCCTGCCGGCCAACGAGGGCCGCGGTTACGTCCTCCGCCGCCTGCTGCGCCGGGTGGTCAACTCCGCCCGGAAGCTCGGGCTGGACGACCCGATCATGCCGACGATGACCGGTGCGGTCATCGACACCTACGGTGACCACTACCCGGACCTGAAGGCCCAGGCGACGCTGATCACCAAGGTCGCCCAGGCCGAGGAGGACACGTTCGCCGCGACCCTCCGCTCCGGCCTGTCGATGCTGGACAGCGCGATCGAGACCGCCAAGGCCACCGAGGGCTCCGCGCTCGACGCCCAGACCGCCTTCACCCTCCACGACACCTACGGCTTCCCCGTCGACCTGACCATCGAGATCGCCGCCGAGCAGGGCGTCACCCTCGACCGCGACGCGTTCGCCGAGCACATGGACGCCCAGCGGGCCCGCGCCCGCGCCGCGACGAAGGCCGGGCGCGAGGGCGTCAGCACCGACGTGTACAAGCAGGCCGCGTCCGCGGCCGGCGGCGTGGAGTTCACCGGCTACGAGCGGGAGTCCGACACCTCCGCGGTCGCGGCCCTGATCGCCGGCGGCGGGCTGGTCGACCGCGCCCAGGAGGGCGACGAGGTCCAGGTCGTCCTGCGCCGCACCCCCTTCTACGCCGAGGGCGGCGGCCAGCTCGGCGACCACGGTGTGATCACCACCCCGACCGGGCGCATCCAGGTCACCGACACCACGACCCCCGCCGAGGGGCTGATCGTCCACACCGGCACCGTCGTCGCGGGCGAGGTCGCCACCGGCGAGGACGCCGAGGCCGAGATCGACCACGACCGGCGCACCTCCATCCGCCGGGGGCACACCGCCACCCACATCCTCCACGCCACGATCCGCGAGATGCTCGGCGACCACGCCGCCCAGGCCGGCTCGGCGATCGACGCCGGCCACTTCCGCTTCGACTTCCCCCACTTCGAGGCGATCTCGAGCGACCAGCTGGCCGAGCTCGAGGGGTTGGTCAACGACCGCATCGCCGACAACCCCGAGGTGCAGACCCGCCTGATGAGCCAGGAGGAGGCCCGCAGCACCGGGGCGACCGCCCTGTTCGGGGAGAAGTACGGCGACACCGTCCGCGTCGTCACCATCGAGGAGTACTCGAAGGAGCTGTGCGGCGGCACCCACGTCCACTCCGCCGGCGAGGTTGGGCTGTTCACCGTCCTCGACGAGGGGTCGATCGCGAACAACGTCAGACGAATCCAGGCGCTGACCGGGCCAGAGGCGTTCGGGCACCTGTCGAAGGAGCGCCTGATCGCCCAGTCCGTCGCGCGGATCCTGAAGGTGCCGTCCGAGGACGTGCCCGCCCGCGTCGAGGAGCTGATGGCGCGGGTCCGCGATGTCGAGAAGCAGCTCGCGAGGGCCCGTGAGGAGGCCGTCCTGGCCCAGGCCGACCAGCTGCTCGCCGATGCCGAGGCCGTGGGCGACGCCCGCGTGGTGTCCGGCGTGATCGCCGGCGCGGACCACGACGCGCTCCGCACCCTCGCCCTCGACCTGCGCAACCGCATCGGCCGCGGTGCGGTGGTGCTGGGGACGATGAAGGCCGACGGCAAGGCCCAGCTCCTCGCCGCGCTGTCCGCCGACGTCGTGGAGGCGGGCACCCAGGCCGCCGACGTGCTGCGGCCCGGCGCCACGGTCGTCGGGGGCGGCGCGGGCGGGACGGGCGACGACGCCCAGGCCGGCGGCAAGGACGGCTCGAAGGTCGCCGAGGCCGTCCAGGTCGCCGCCGCCGAGGCCCGGTCGCGCCTGCAGGCCTGACCGTGACGGTCGGCGTGACCCGGCCGGGTCGGGTGCTCGGGGTCGACCCGGGCACCACGCGGATCGGCCTGGCGGTCAGCGACCCCGACCGGCTGGTCGCCACCCCGCACTCGACGGTGGCCGGTGGGCGGGGTGCGGCGCAGCGGGTGAAGGCCGTCCACGACGACCTCGGCTGCGTGGCCGTGGTGGTGGGCTTGCCACGATCCCTCGCGGGGCGGAAGACTGGTTCGACGCAGATGGCCGAGGCGCTGGCCGACCAGCTCCGGCAGGTCGGGGCGGTGGTGCACCTGCACGACGAGCGGCTCACCAGCGTCCAGGCGGACCGGGTGCTGCGCGCGTCGGGCAAGACCACCCGCCAGACCAAGGGCTACAAGGACCAGGTCGCGGCCAGCGTCCTGCTGCAATCCTGGCTGGACAGCCGCCCCCCGACGACTCCGACAAGCGAGCCGCCACCCCCATGACCAACTCCTCAAAGGTGTTCCTCGTCTTCCTGATCGCCCTGATCGGGGGCGGGTACTACGCCTTCCAGCAGTGGAACGCCGGCCTGGGAGGCGGCGACGAGGTCGCGCTCGCCGACGGGCCCGTGACGCTGACGATCCCCGAGGGCACCGGCGCCCGCGAGGTCGCCCAGATCCTCGAGGACAACGGCGTCGTCGCCTCCGCCAGCGCGTTCACCGCCTCGGCGTCCATCGGCGGCCGGGCCAGCCAGATCAAGCCGGGCACCTACACCCTGGACCCCCAGGCCAGCACCGACGACCTGCTCGACCAACTCGTCGCCGGGCCGGCCGGGGCGGAGGTGTTCCGGGTCACCATCCCCGAGGGCCTGACCGTCCCACAGACCCTCGAGCGGATCGCCGACGCCGAGGGGTCGCCGTTCACCGTCGAGCAGCTCCGCGAGGCGCTGGCGCTGGTCGCCATCCCCGAGTGGGTGCCGCCGGACCGCGAGCTGCCCGACGGCGCCGAGGCGTTCGAGGGGCTGCTGTTCCCCAACACCTACGAGTTCACGGTGGAGGAGGCCCCCGAGCAGGTCCTGACCCGCCTGGTGCAGGAGACCGACGCGGTGGTGAACGAGGTCGGCGCGGCGTCCCGCAACGGCCTGTCGCTGTACGAGACCCTGACCCTCGGCTCGCTGATCGAGCGGGAGGCTCGCGTCGCCGACGAGCGCCCGGTCATCTCCTCGGTCATCCACAACCGGATCGAGGACGGCATCGCCCTCAACATCGATGCCACCGTCGTCTACGGGATCACGATCGCGACGGGTGAGCGGCCCGACCGGCTGCTGACCGAGGACTACTCCTTCGACACGCCGTGGTCGACGTACGTGTACCCGGGCCTGCCGCCCACGCCGATCTCCGGGGTCGGCCGCGCGTCGCTCGAGGCCGCCGCCGGACCGGCGGACACCGGCTTCTACTACTACGTCGTCGAGAACCCCGAGACCGGCGAGCACCGGTTCTCCGAGACCCTCGAGGAGCACAACCAGGCCATCGCCGAGATCCGCGGCGGGTAGGGAGCGGCGTCGTGGCGCGGATCGGTGGCGTCGCCGTGCACGCCCGTCGGTGTGTCGGTACGCCCATCATGTTGACGGGCGTACCGACACACTGGGGTGCAGGGCCATGACCGACGCGGCCACGCGACTGCTGTGCGTGCTCGGCCACCCGGTGGGGCACTCGATCTCGCCGCAGCTGCACTCCGCGGCGATCGCCGCGGCCGGGCTGAACGCGGTGTACCTGGCCTTCGACGTCGCCCCGGAGGGGTTCACGGCGGCCATCGAGGGGCTCGTCGCCCTCGGGTTCCTCGGCGCCAACGTGACGATCCCGCACAAGGCCGCCGCGCTGGCGATCGCCGAGACCGCCACCGAGGAGGCCGAGTTCATCGGCGCGGCCAACACCCTCTACTGGGACGCCGACGGGCGGCTGGCGGCCGACAACACCGACGCGGCCGGGCTGATGGCCGTCCTGGGCGAATGCGGGGTGACCGCGGGTGACCCTGTGACGCTGTTCGGCGCCGGCGGGGCCGCCCGTGCCGCCGCCGTCGCGCTGGGCCGGATCGGCGCCGCGGTCCGGGTCGAAGCGCGACGCGCGGACGCCGCGGCCGACGTCGAGGCGCTGGCCCGGCGGGCGGGCGGGCAGATGGCGGACGACGACCCGCCGCGGGTGGTCGTGAACGCGACCCCGCTGGGCAGGCACGGCGAGCGGCTGCCGGAGGAGCTGATGGGGTTGGGGGAGGGGCAGGTGGCCCTCGACCTCAACTACGGGCCGGCGTCCCCGTTCCTCACCGAGGCCGGTCGTCGGGGGGCCGTCGCGGTCGACGGGATCGGCATGTTGGTCGGGCAGGCCGAGGCGGCGTTCGCCCGGTGGACCGGCCAGGCCCCGCCGGAGGGGGTGATGTGGGCAGCGGCTGCTCAAGTCGGGCCCTGAGGGTGCCGATGTCGAGTCCGTCCGCCCACGGAAAGGTCCACAATGCTCGCGGGGTCGCTGACCGAGTTCTCCCTGCCCGACGTCTTCGGTCTGCTCGCGACGACGCGGAAGACCGGTGTGCTGCACGTCTCTCACGACGATGTCCAGGGGCGGATCTGGATCAGCCAGGGCGACATCGCGTTCGCGGTCGCCGACGTCACCCGCGCCCCGCTGGCCGCCCGGCTGGTCCACAGCGGTGAGCTGGACGTCGACGCGGTCGCCGACGTCGTGCGCGCACACGCGCGCGAGGACGAGGGGTCGGGGGACGTGGGGTCGGGGGATGTCGCCGCCGCGCTGGCCGACGCGGGCATCGCCGCTGACCGCGCGGCCGAACTGATCCGCGACCAGGTGACCGACGCGGTGGTGGAGCTCGCGCGGTGGGCCGCGGGCCAGTTCAGCTTCGACGCGGGCGCAGAGGTCGCCCCCACGGCCACCGGGCTGGCCACGACCGAGGTGCTCGACGCCGTCCGCGACCGGCTGGCCACCTGGGAGCAGCTCGCCGCCGAGGTGCCCGCGGACGACCAGGTCCTGGTCGCGGTGTGCCGTCCCCCGCTGGCCGCCTCCGGCACGATCGAGCTGGACGCCGAGCAGTGGCGGATCCTCACCCTCGTCGACGGCACCCGCACCGTGGCCGACCTGGTCCGCCTCAGCGGCCAGAGCCGGCTCGTCGTCGCCCAGCGTCTCGCCGAGATGGTCGCCGACGGCCTGATCGCGCCCACCGACGAGGACGGGACCGACGCCTCGGCCGCGCACCGCGAGGCCGCGCTGGCCGCTCTGGAGCACGATCTGCTCGGCGCCCCCGCGCCGGACGACGCGCCGACGTCGCCTGCGCCGGCCAGCCCCGCCCCCTCGCGTCGCGCTGCGGTCGCCGCCGCGCTCGAGGGCGAGGGTGTGGAGGAGCCGGCGGTCGACGACGAGGTGGACGTCGAGGCGGTGGTGGCCGTTGACGACGGGGATGTCGAGGACGCGGACGACGCGGACGATGTCGAGGGGGCGGATGGGGGAGCGGACGCGGTCGTGCCGCGGTGGGGGCCGCCCGGCTCGCCACTGGCCGCCGCCAGGGCCGAGACGTCGGCGGACGGGACCGACGCCCCGCCGACGGTCAGCTCCGACCTGCTCACCCGGTTGATCGAGGGTGTCCGGGGTGGCTGAGGTGTCCGGGGAGGCTGGGGCGGTGACCGCGCCCACCCTGACCGTGGTGGTGACGGGTCCCTACGGCGCGGGTAAGACGACGTTCATCCAGACGTTGTCCGACACCGCCGTCACGCGGGCCGAGCCGCGCGCCGCCCTGGACCTCGACGACGACGACCCGGCCGCCCTCGCCATGGACGTGGGCCGCATGCACGTGGACGACGGCCTCGACGTCGAGCTGCTCGGCACCGCCGGCCACCCCCGGCTGGACCCCTTGTGGGCGGCGCTGGGCGAGGGGACCCTCGGGGTCGTGATCATGGTCGACGACACCCGCCCGGACTCCTTCGACGAGGTCGCCGACGTCATCGAGCAGGTCGAGGCCGCCTCCGACCTCCCGTGGATCCTGCTGGTCAACAAGGTCCTCCCCGGACGCGAGGAGCTGTCCGCCCGCCGCGCCCACCACCAGCTGCGCCTGGCCGCCGAGGTGCGGTCCGTCGCCGGTGACGCCCGGAACCCCGAATCGGCACGCCACATGCTCGTCGAGCTCTTCGAGGCCGCCCGCGACCGCCTGGCGGTCGGCGTGGACGGCGGTGCCGCCGACCCGACCGCCGGGAGGTCGTGACCCCGCCCGTGCAGTCCACCCGACAGCTCGCTGACGTCCTCCTCGACGAGGGCCTGATCTCGGCGGAGGACCTCGCCGCAGCTCGTGAGGAGCAGCAGCGCCGCGGCCGCTCCCTCGGCCGGGTCCTGATCGAGATGGGCCTATTCACCGAGGCCGGCCTGGTCAGCGCGCTCGCCACCCACCTCGGCCTCGAGTTCGTCGAGCTCGAGGGCGAGGACGTCGACCACGTCGCCGCCAGCCTGGTGCCCGAGGCGATGTGCCGGCGCTACAGCGTCTTCCCGTTCGGCTTCACCGACGGCTGGATCCTGAAGGTCGCGATGAGCGATCCCTCCAACGTCATCGCACTGGACGACCTGCGGACCGTCTGCGACCGCGAGATCCAGCCCGTCGTCGCCACCCGCTCGGACATCACCGCGGCGCTCGACCGGTACGCGGCGATGGGCGGGGACTCCGTCGCCCAGCTCGGCAGCGACCTCGAGGTCGGGCACGAGGACGACGAGCTCACCGCCATCGAGGACGCCGGCGTCGACGACGCGCCGATCGTCAAGTTCGTCAACGCGCTGATCAGCCAGGCGGTGGGGGACCGGGCCTCGGACATCCACATCGAGCCGCAGGAGACCGAGGTGCGGGTCCGCTACCGCATCGACGGCGTGCTCCACGAGATCACCACGCAGTCGCGGAAGATCCACGCCGGCGTGGTCAGCCGCCTGAAGATCATGGCGGACCTCGACATCGCCGAGCGGCGGGTCCCCCAAGACGGGCGCATCTCGATCCGGGTGGCGTCGAAGAACATCGACCTGCGCGTCTCGACCCTGCCGACGGTGTACGGCGAGAAGGTCGTCATGCGGATCCTGGACAAGTCCTCGATCCTGCTCGACCTGTCCGACCTGGGCTTCACCGAGCACAACTACAAGCTGTTCAGCGAGTCCTTCACCAAGCCCTACGGGCTGATCCTGGTCACCGGCCCGACCGGGTCGGGGAAGTCGACCACCCTGTACGCGACCCTGAACAAGATCTCGCGGCCCGAGATCAACATCGTCACCACCGAGGACCCCGTCGAGTACCGCCTGCCGGGCATCAGCCAGGTGCAGGTGAACAAGAAGGCCGGGCTGACGTTCTCGATGGCGCTGCGGTCGATCCTGCGCCAGGACCCCGACGTCGTGCTGGTCGGTGAGATGCGCGACCACGAGACCGCACAGATCGGGCTGGAGGCCGCGTTGACCGGTCACCTGGTGCTGTCGACGTTGCACACGAACGACGCCCCGTCGGCGGTGACCCGCCTGACCGAGATGGGCGTCGACCCGTTCCTGGTCGCCTCCGCCGCCGACTGCGTGCTGGCCCAGCGGTTGGCGCGCCGGCTGTGCAGCAAGTGCAAGGAGCAGTACCAGCCGACCCTGTCCGAGCTCCGCGCCGCCGGCCTGCCGATCGAGGAGGCCGACCTCGACCGCTTCCCGCCCCTCTTCCGGCCAGTCGGGTGCTCGCACTGCGGGAGCACCGGGTACCGGGGGCGGCTGGCGATCCACGAGATCATGCGGGTCAACGAGGAGATCGAGCGGCTGATCGTCCAGAAGGCGTCGACCGACGAGATCTCGAAGGCCGCGGAGGCCAACGGCCTGCACTCCCTCCGCGAGGACGGGCTCCACAAGGTCCTCTTGGGCCAGACCACGCTCGAGGAGATCGGACGCGTGGTCGTCTGAGGGGGGTCGGAGCCCACGCCTCGAGGTCTGTCAGGTGGGTGGGAGGTCGAGCGGTCTGTCAGGTTCGTTCCGGTCCACGCAACGAAGGCGACAGACCTCCGGTGGATCGACGGCCCCCGCGTCGAGGTCTGTCAGGTTCGTTCCGATCCGCGAGACGAAGGCGACAGACCATCCCCGGGACCCGGTCGGACCGCCTCCAGGCGGTACCGCGCTGTCCCGTCCACGCGGAAACGGTCAAGTCCGGTGCCCTCCCGGCCGATGAGGTCTCTGACGACCCGGTCGCGCACCGGGTGATGACCGTTCGCACCGACGACCACGGCCGTGACTGTGGGGAGACGCATGACTCAGTCCTTGGGAGATGTCCTGGTCCAGCACGGGGTCCTGACCCCCGAGCGGCTGGAGCAGGCCGAGCACATCCGGATGGCCAACGGGACCAGCCTGGGCCGGACCCTCATCGAGCTGAACATGGCGACCGAGGCGCAGATCGTCGGTGCGGTCGCCACCCAGATCGGCCTGCCGTTCGTCGACGTCAAGCCGGGATCGGTCGACCCCTCCGCCGCCCGCCTCCTGCCCCGCGACGTCGCGCGGCAGCTCATGGCCCTGCCGGGGCAGTTCGGGCAGTGTGACAGCGTCCTGGTGGCCCTGGCCGACCCGGCCAACTCCGCCGCGCTGTCACAGGTCGCCGCGATCACCGGGCTGGAGGCCCACCCGGCCCTCGCGGTCAAGGACGCCCTCGCCGAGGCGATCGAGCACCTCGCGGACGCTGACGCCGACGGCACCGTGCAGCTCCCCGTCGACGGTGCAGGCCAGCCGGCCGGTCCCGGGTTCGACGGCGCCGCCGCCCCGGCGGAGCCCCCCGCGGGGCTGAGCATGGCCGCGGCGTCCACGCCCACCGGACCGACCGCCGCCCCCGAGCGGCGCGAGAGCGCGATGCAGGAGAGCAAGCGACTCGCCTACGAGCAGTCCCTCGGCTTCGACCTCGAGGCGGCCCTCATCGAGCTGGTCAACCGCGGCGGATCGGACCTCCACCTCACTGTCGGCATCCCCCCGGCGATCCGGGTCCACGGCGAGCTCGAGCACCTCCCCGACGTGCCCGTCCTCGAGCCGGACATGCTCCGCAACGCGCTGTACTCGATCATGACGCAGAAGCAGCGCGAGATCTTCGAGAACGAGCTCGAGCTCGACATGTCGCACTCCATCCCGGGGTACGGCCGCTTCCGCGTCAACATCTTCCAGCAGCGCGAGGCCATCGGCTCGGTCATGCGTGTGATCCCCTTCGAGATCAAGCCGCTCGAGGAGCTCGGCATCCCCGCCCAGGTGAGCAACTTCGCGTTCATGCCGCGCGGGCTCGTGCTCGTGACCGGCCCGACGGGTTCGGGCAAGTCGACGACCCTCGCATCGCTGATCGACATCGTGAACCGCGAGCGCGCCCAACACATCATGACCGTCGAGGACCCGATCGAGTTCCTCCACCACCACAAGAAGTCGGTGGTGAACCAGCGCGAGCTCGGCCAGGACACCCACAGCTTCGCTCAGGCGCTGAAGCACGTCCTGCGCCAGGATCCCGACGTCATCCTCGTCGGGGAGATGCGCGACCTCGAGACCATCCAGCTGGCGATCACCGCCGCGGAGACCGGTCACCTCGTCTTCGGCACGCTCCACACCCAGGACGCCCCGCAGACCATCGACCGCATCATCGACGTGTTCCCGCCCCACCAGCAGGAGCAGATCCGCGTGATGCTGTCGAACGCCCTGAATGGCGTCGTCACCCAGCAGCTGCTCAAGCGCTCCAACGGGTCGGGGCGCGCTGTCGCGGTCGAGGTGATGGTCGCCACGCCGGCCATCAAGAACCTGATCCGCGAGGGCAAGACCCACCAGATGTACTCCTCGATCCAGGCGGGCAAGCAGCACGGGATGATCGCGATGGACCAGTCCCTCGCGGAGCTCGTGAACCGCGGGATCGTCACCTACAACCACGCGATCGAGCGCTGCGCCAACGTGGCGGACTTCAACCGCCTCTGCGGGCGTGCGTGACATCGTTCGAATTGCGCTCAAGTCGGACGGGGCACCGGACGATCAAGAGGGGGACATGGGCACGTTGATCTTGGCGCTGCGCCGCCGCGTTGCTGAGGACGATCGAGGCATCTCGATCGTCGAGGTCATGGTGGCCATCACGCTGCTGGCGGTGACGATGGCCGCGACGGCCTCCGGCGTGGTGCGCTCGCTGCAGGTCGCGAGCGACAGCCGGAACACCGTGGTCGCGGCGAACATCGCGCAGTTCGAGTTGGAGCGCCTCCGCTCGATCCCCTTCGCCGACTGGGTGACCTCGATCCGCGACGGATCCCAGTCAGACACCCTGACGACGACGTTCAACGCGACCGGCCCGAACGGCATCCCGTACCAGGTCTACCGGGAGGCGAACTGGGTCGCCGTCGACTCGGAGACGACGGACTGCTCGGTCTTCGGGACCGGCGAGGGGGAGGCGGACTACGTCCGCGTCCGCCAGGTCGTCACCTTCCCCGATCAACCTGACCTCGCCCCTGTGGAGAACGTCACGGTCATCACCCCGCGACTCGACGACTCCGATGCCTACACCGGGCACCTCGCGGTGATGGTCCGCGATCGCGACGGGGTCGGGACCCAGGGCCACACCGTGCGCATCCAGGGTGCGGCGGGGGTTGAGTTGGCTACCACGGACACCGCCGGCTGCGCGTTCTTCGCCCTGCTCCCGGTCGATCCGGACGATCCGACCGACAACGAGTACGAGATCACGATCGACACGGCCGGGTACGTCGACCGGGTCACGAAGGTCCAGGCGATCGACTACACGGCCGTGGTCAGCGCTCAGTCGACGACCGTCGTGGAGTTCTCCTACGACGAGGCGGTCAGCTACGACCTGTTCCCGACCTTCGCGGCCGCACCCTTCCCGAACTGCGTCGCCCAGCGGGTTGAGTTCGCCGCCCCGAACGGCGCCGATGACCCGACCGCCTACGCGGCCCAGGATCCGGAGCCACCGACCTACCGACCGGTCCAGCAGGCCATCGAATGCCGGCGGAACGGAACCGCCCTGGATGTGAACGGGAACCTCGATGTGCCGAGCGATGGGGTACCACCATGGCAGGCGTTCCTGCCGTACAACATCGCCTACACGATCTACAACCCGTCCACGGATTTCTCCCCGATCGGCCGGGTGACGACCTATCCGTCACTGGTCCAGAGCGCCATCCCTGACGCGAGCTCGGTCGCTCGGCCGGACGGTGAGATCTGCGGGCTGTTCAACCAGACCACGGGCGCGTGCGAGTCGCGCGTGCTGTTCCCCTACACCGGCGGGTACACGGTCCACCCGGGGCGGTGCCCGGCCACCGATCCGGTCGTGGCCTTCGGCGCATCCGGCCGACAGGCCCTCGATGCCGAGCCCGGTACGGACCATGGGATCGAGGTCCCCATGGCGTTGGTGACCGTGACGACGGCCCGGCCGGGCCCTGGTGGGCTCACCGACATCCAGACAGTGGCGAACGCCGATGTGTACATCGACATGCGTGACACCACCAACTGCCCGAACGGCGAACGGCTCTACCTCGGTCGCAGCAATGCCCAGGGGCAGCTGAAGGCCCTCGTGCCCTACGGCAGCTGGGTCTTCCACTGGGACAACCCGAACGTCGCCGGGACCGGCGTCCCGACCACGCCGTTCAACTGCAACTCGGTGCTGGCCGAGGGTCGCCCCTACGTCTGCCACACGATCCACCCCGCCGGCACCGGAGCGACCGGGGGCCCGTCTGCGGGCTACGTCGTCTACGCCGGCGAAGGCGACTTGATCTATGGAGGGCCGTGAGGTGCGACGGCTGGCACGCGACGAGGGCGGGTTCACCCTGACCGAGCTCCTGGTCAGCATCTCGCTGATGGCCTTGGTCTCCTCGGCGATCATCGCCTCGACGGTCGCAGTCCAGCGCAACCTGGGTGCGGCGAACGCCACCATGAACGACCTCCGCACGGCCAGGTTGGCCGTCGACCGCGTCGGGAGCCTGCTCCGTGGCGCGGTCAGCATCGACGGCACGCTCAGCGACGCCACCGAGGCGATCACCGCTGGCACGGCGAGCTCGGTCACCTTCTACAGCTCAACCGATCGCGCCGCGGACCTCGACACCAACACGGTCTACAACCCCGTGCGGGTCCAGATCGTCGTCGAGCAACAGCCCGACGACGGCCAGTGGGACCTCATCGAGCGCATCTGGTACCCGACGGCGGCCACGGACCGGGTTGACCAGGGCACGCCGGTCTACCCCTCGATGTCGTCGCCCACCCAGCAGCGGACCATCGTGCGCGACCTCGCCAGCACGGACGTGTTCACCTACTGGACGCACTACGGGGATGACCTCGATGCCGGTGGCGGCGAGAGCAACGCGGCATCCAGGTGCGGCGTCCGCCTCACACCGGCTCTCGACGCCGCCGAGCGGCGCGCGGTCGACAGCGTCAGCTTCCGCCTGGTCATCCAGGAGCCGACGGGCTACGAGTCCTCCCCCGCGGACCTGCAGGGCTGGGCGCGGTTCGCCTCGGCTCGCGACGTCGGGTTCTCGCCGACGCTCGACTCCGCCGGCTGCGTCGAGATCAACGGCTTCGCGTATGAAGAGGCGTACGAGGTATCCCCATGAGACGTGTGATGTCCCAGGAGGAGGGATCGGCGCTGATCGTCGTGATGGCTGTGACAGGGATCCTGTCGCTGCTCGTGACGGTCTCCTTCGCGGTCGCGCGCGACTCCCTCGCCGTGGCAGACGAGGAGCAGAACGTCCACGCCGCGCTGGCTGCCGCCGAGGCCGGGCTGGACGACTACCTGTTCCGCCTCAACAACCGCGACGAGTACTGGCAGTACACCAGTGCCAACCCCCCCGCGGCACCGGACGAGAACCGGGCGTTCACGCAGTTCGTCACAATCGCCGGAGGTGACACCGACACCAACCTCGTCGAGGGGATCGGGATGTACACCTACGACGTCGACAACGACGAGCTCGAGTCGACGGGCGTGCTGCGGGTGCGGGTCACGGGGTGTGCGCCCGGACCGTGTGGAGATCCGGACAGCGGACCTTCGGATGCGCAGACGTGGCGGACCATCCAGGCGGAGGTGACCCAGGAATCCTTCCTCGACTACCTCTACTTCACCAACTACGAGACCCTGGCGCCCCTGGCGTACGTGTCGTACTCGTCCAACACGTCGATGCGCGAACAGCTCATCCAGTGGGCGACGAACAACTGTGCCCGCCGCCGCTGGCAGCGTGAGCGTCCCACCACGGGGCGGCCCGACGATACGCGGTACGGGTGCACCGAGATCTACTGGGGTGGCCAGGACGTCGTCAACGGCCCCTTCCACACCAACGACAGGTTCCGGCTGAACGGCAACGCCACCTGGGAGGGAACTGCGAGCAACAGCGATCCCCGGACGCCGGCCTACGACACCACGAACGGCGCACGGCCGAACTTCAACGGTGGGTCGCTGCGGTACCGCGAGCCCTTGGAGATGCCGCCGACGAACACCGTGATCAAGGTCGAGGCGGATCACCTGACCAACGCCTCGGCCGAGGGGTGCCTCTTCACCGGACCGACCGAGATCCGCATGAACGCGAACGGCACGCTGACTGTCGAGAGCCCCTACACGAAGGACTCCGGCCCCGGGTGCGGCACGTGGACGAACGGCGTGGACCCCGCGCAGACCATCCCGATCCCGGACAACGGCGTCATCTTCGTCCAGGAGATCCCGACGAGCACCTCGAACCCCAACTACTCAGCCACCTGCTTCGCCGGCAATGGCAACGGCCTCGGGTACCCGCGCTCGAACGACGTGCCGACACTTCCGTACAACTGCCGCGCCGGTGACGCCTTCGTCGAGGGGACGCTGGACGGGCGCCTCACGATCGCGAGTGCCAACAACATCATCATCACGTGGCACATCGACTACGAGGACGAGGCGGACGACATGCTCGGCCTGGTGGCACAGGACTTCGTGCAGGTGTACCACCCCGTCAACTCCTCGGGCACCAACCTCAACGCCCTGCCCAACCACAACGCCACCTTCACGAACGCCCGGATCGATGCCGCGATCCTGTCGGTGACGAACTCCTTCTTCGTCCAGAGCTGGGGGAGGGGGAACGCGCTCGGGGAGCTGTCGGTCAACGGCGCCATCGCACAGGTGTACCGCGGCCCGGTCGGATCGGGTTCCGGGTACAGCGTCTCCACGGGCTACAACAAGGACTACAACTACGACAACCGGTTGTCGTTCACGAACCCGCCCCATTTCATCGACCCCATCGCGGCCAGCTGGCGGGTCTCGCGCTTCGCAGAGGAGCTGAACGGCTGATGCCGGCGCTCAACCACCACAGGAGGGTCGGCCGTGGCTGATCAACTGACGTTCGAGTACACGGTCCGCGACCGTGCTGGCAAGACCAAGTCGGGCACGATGTCCGCGGCAAACCAGAAGGCGGTCGCCGACCGTCTTCGCGAGCTCGGGTATGCCCCGGTCTCCATCGGCGAGAAGAAGGAGTCGCTCGCCCAGAAGGAGATCAACATCCCGGGGTTCGGGAAGAAGGTCTCGCTCGCGGACTTGGCGGTCTTCAGCCGTCAGTTCGCCACGATGATCAACTCGGGCCTGTCGCTCATCCGGGCGCTCAACATCCTGGCGGAGCAGACTGAGAACCCGAAGCTCGCCGAGGTCATCGGCGAGGTCCGCTCGCAGGTCGAGCAGGGCCGGCCGCTCTCGACGGCGATGGCCGACCACGAGGTGTTCCCGAAGCTCTACATCGCGATGGTCCGCGCGGGTGAGACGGCGGGTCTGCTCGACCAGGTGCTGCTGCGCGTCGCCGCGACGCTCGAAGCCGACGTCGCCCTGCGGCGGAAGGTGAAGTCGGCGATGACCTACCCGGTCGTCGTGCTGATCATGGCCGTCGTCCTCTCGAGTGCGATGATCATCTTCATCGTGCCGACGTTCGAGGGGCTGTTCGAGTCCCTGGGCGGCGAGCTCCCGCTGCCCACGCAGGTGCTGGTGATGCTGTCCGAGGGCATGCGGACCTTCTGGTACCTGTTCCTCCTCGCGCCCATCGCGGCGTGGCAGGGGTTCAAGTGGGCCCGGAAGCAGGACAACGTCCGGTTCTTCCTGGACCGCATGAAGCTCAAGCTGCCGGTGTTCGGCCCGCTCTTCCACAAGGTCGCCCTGTCGCGCTTCACCCGGAACCTGGGGTCGCTGCTGCGGGCGGGTGTCCCGATCCTGCAGGCCCTCGAGATCTCCGCCGACACCGTGAACAACGGGGTCATGTCGAACGCGATCAACGACGTCAAGGCCGGGGTCAAGGAAGGTGAGTCGATGGCGACGCCGCTGTCGAAGCACGCCGTCTTCCCGCCTATGACGGTCCAGATGATCGCGGTGGGGGAGGAGACCGGCGCGATCGACGAGATGCTCGAGAAGATCAGCGACTTCTACGACCAGGAGGTCGAGGCCACCACCGAGCAGCTGACCGCGCTGCTCGAGCCGGTCATGATCGCCGTCCTGGGCGGGATCGTCGGCGGGATGGTCATCGCGCTGTACATGCCGATGTTCAAGATCTTCGACCTGGTCCAGTAGGGGCGGACCAGGCAATTTCGCCGGTAGGCCTCAAGGTGGCTCACCGGCTGTCGATACAGAGGTTGTCCTCCATCAGGCGGACTCCACAACCGGTGGAGGTGTGCAGAACGGGCAAACCGGCCGTGAGGCCGGGACGCAAAGCCACGGGACCACGAGCCACACATCATCATTCAGGCAAGTGGTGAGCCGAGCTGCCTCGCGCACGCACCCCTCCTCGCATCATCGCACTCATATCTCAGAGGAGATACACATGTTCACAAAGCTCCGTGAGCGCCTGCGGGACGCCGAGGAGGGCTTCACCCTCATCGAGCTGCTCGTCGTCGTGATCATCATCGGCATCCTTGCCGCCATCGCCATCCCGACCTTCCTGAACCAGCGCGAGCGCGGCTGGGAGGCAGAGTTGACCTCGACTGTTCGGAACCTCGCCCTTGAGGTCGAGGCTGCCGCAACCAGCGATGGTGGCGTCTACAATGAGCTCACCGAAGCCGAGGTCCTCGCGTTCTTGGACGATATCCAAGGGGAAGACGGCCCAGTGACGATGGCGGCTGAGGACATCACGCTGAACCAGAACGACTTCACCATCGAGGGGGGGCATGAGAGTCTCGATGGAACGGTGATCTACAGCTCGCTCGACGGCGGTCTGCAGGGTTACACCGAACCCGCAGAGTAATCCGAACGTTTGGTGATCAGTATCGACGGGTCAGGGCCTCGTGGCTCTGACCCGTTCGCCTTAAGTGGGAGATCGCCGGTGGATACGCAACCCTCAGAGCAGGGGTTCTCCATAGTCGAGCTACTTGTGGTCGTGATCATCCTCGGTGTCCTCGCCGGGATTGCGGTCCCCTTGTTGCTGTCTCAACGTGAGCACGGATGGGAGACGCAACTCCTTTCCGATGTGCGCAACTCCATACTCGACGTCGAGGCGGAGTACGTGACCAACAGCGGTGCGTACCCGGAGGACCAGGACGCCTTCGAGGACATCGGCCTCGAGATCTCCGACCCCTCCATCACCCTCACCTACGTGACCAACGACGACCGCAGCGAGTTCTGCGTCGAGGGGCGCGATGCGCGCCTCCCCGCGGACGCCCAGGTCGCCCACTACGTCAGCGGTTCCGGCGTCCAGATCTTCGAGGACTGCCCCGAGCTCTGACCCCTCGAGACGCACCCCACCGGGCCGTCCGACCCTCCCAGGGATCCGGACGGCCCGGTGCTATGTTGCGGCCCGACCTTGGACCCGCCGGCCTGACCCCCTGCCCGCGGGCCGACCACGAACCGATCCGCGAGGAGCACACGAACGGGTGGCGACGGCGATAGGGCTCGACATCGGGTCGAGCGCGGTGCGTGCCATCCAGCTGTCCCGACGCAAGGACGTCGTCACGCTGGACCGGCTCGGTCAGGTCGTGCTGCCCGCACAGGCGGTCATCGACGGTGAGATCCGCGATCCCGCGGCGATCACCGAGGCGATCGGGATCCTCTGGGACCAGTTCGGGTTCAAGAGCAAGAAGGTGGCCCTGGGGCTGGCGAACCAGCACGTGATCGTGCGGCGCGTCGATCTGCCCCACCTCGACGTCCCG
The DNA here is from genome assembly GCF_964222135.1 of Euzebya sp. Lineage (NCBI taxonomy): Bacteria > Bacillati > Actinomycetota > Nitriliruptoria > Euzebyales > Euzebyaceae > Euzebya > Euzebya sp. The sequence continues at coordinate 12,801 of NZ_CAXQBR010000026.1, read as the reverse complement.
GACATGAAGGAGTCGTTGCGCTTCCAGGCCCAGGACTACCTCCCCCTCCCCATCGAGCAGATCGAGTTCGACTACGAGTACATCGAGGAGTTCACCCACGAGGACGGCTCCACGATGATGCGGGTGCTCTTCGTCGCCGCCGAGAAGCACATGGTCGCCAGCGTGCTCGACGTCGCGAAGGCGGCACGGCTGCGACCGGTCGCGCTGGACCTCGACGCGTTCGCCGCCATGCGCTCCCTGCGGACCCCGCTGCACGGTGCCGAGCGCTTCGGGGCGGGGGACACCAGCGGCGAGCTGATCGTCGACCTCGGTTCCCAGCTGACGAACCTCGTCGTGCACTCCGACGGTGTGCCGCGGTTCGCCCGCATCATCAACATCGGCGGGGACGACATCACCGAATCCCTCGTGTCGGCCTTCGGGATGGAGTGGCAGCAGGCCGAGACGCTGAAGTCGGTCACCCCTGGCGCGTCGTCGCAGTACTCGACGCTCCTCGACGACCGCATCTCCTGGCTCGTCGAGGAGATCCGCAACTCGATGACGTACTACCGGGCCGCGCCCGGTGCCATCGACGTGCAGCGCGTGGTGCTGACCGGCGGGAGCTCCCTCATCCCCGGGATCGATGAGCGGATCTCGCGCGCCCTCGCCGCAGAGGCGGTCACCGGGAAGCCGTTCCGCGGACTCCACATCGGGAAGGACCTCACCTTCACCGATGACGAGCTGGAGGCTGCGCAGACGTTCTTCGCCGTCGCGGTCGGCCTGGCCATGCGGGGCCTCGAGTGACGATCAACCTCCTCCCCGACGAGGATGCTCGCCGCGTCCAGATCAGGCGGCGGGCCCTCTACGGGCTGCTCGTGATCGCGCTGCTCTGGGCGGTCCTCGGCCTGGCCTCGCTCCTGCAGCTGTCGGGCCTGTCCCAGGTGCAGGAGGAGCGTGACGCCACCGCGACGCGGGTGGCGCAGCTGCAGGGCGAGGTGGACTCGCTGGCGGTGTTCCAGGAGCTCGCCGACGACGTCGCATCGGGGAACCAGGTCCTCGCCTTCGCTATGGCGGACGAGGTGTCCTGGGCGCAGTTGCTCGTCGACCTCTCCCGGGGCATCCCACCCTCCGCGTCGTTCACCGACATCGACGGGCAGCTCACCGACGCGCCGACGGGCGCCTTACCCGGGCAGCAGGACGTGTTCATCGAGACCGACGACACCGACATCGGCTTCTTCGCCGTGGACGGCTACACCACCGAGTTGTTCACCCCCGGCATCGAGGAGCTCCTCCGCCGGTTCGGTGAGATCGACGGCTTCTTCCAGGAGTACCTCTCCTCGGCGACCGCCGGGGAGATCGGCGACGTCGACATCACCCAGTTCAACGCCGAGGTGCGCCTGGACGACGACGCGCGGACCGGCCGCTACGCCGAGGGTCTGCCGGAGGCCGAGCGGTGAGGCAGCTTATCGTCGGATTGGTCCTGCTCGCCATCGCCTCGCTCGTGGGCTGGTGGTTCCTCCTGTACAACCCGGCGCGGGAGCAGCGGAACGCGTTGGATGCCGAGATCGTCCAGCTCGAGACGCAGGAGACCACGCTCACGAACCAGCTCGCGCAGCTCCGCAGCCTGCAGGAGCGAGCGCCCGAGCTGCAGGCCGCGCTCGACCGGCTCGGCGCCTACATCCCCCCGCAACCGGATCAGGCGACGCTGCTGGACCTCCTGCAGGAGGCCGGGAACGCGTCGGGCCTGACGTTCACGTCGTTGAACTTCACCGACCCCACCGCGATCGAGGGCGCCCCCGCGACGCGGATCCCCGGGACCACGTTGGGCGCGGTCACCGTAACGGGGACGGTCGAGGGGACCTACTTCCAGATGGTGGACTTCCTCCGGCGCCTGGAGGTCGGGTCGTCGCGCGCCGTCCTGGTCACGTCGGTCAACATGACCGAGGCCGAGGATGGGTTCCCTGAGCTGACGGCGGCGTTCAGCGCCGACATCTACATGTTGGTTCGGGCGCCTGTCGCCGATGTGCCCCCCGACACCACGACGCCCACGCCGACGAATGAGGCGTCGCCGGCCGCCAGCCCGACCGCGGCAGATGCAACCCCGACGGCGACCGACCCGGCACAATCGGGGGGCACCACGAACCCTGACGGTGAGGTACAGGTCCAGTGAGCACGCCCAGCCAGCAACAGGTCAGCAGGCCCCTGCTGATCCTGCTCGGCGTGGTCGTCGGCCTCGCGGTCCTCTACGCGCTGTGGGGCTTCGTCATCCAGCCGCTGCTGTCCGACGACGACGACCAGCCGGTCGCCACCGCGACCGAACCGGGTGTCGCCGACCCGCTCGCGCCGGTCGAGCCGCCGGTGACCGGTGATGACGCCGTGACCGAGGACGACAGCGGAGCCGGTGCGGGCGACGCGGCTGACGGCGGCACCGACTCCGACGGCCTCGGCGTCCTCGACGAGGTCGAGGAGGAGCAGTACGAGATCGTCGGCGCGCGCGACCCGTTCCAGCAGGTCGTCGTCGAGGCCCAGGTCGACCAGCCCACGGAGGGCACGACGGACGGGACGACCGGCGGGTCGACGGGGGGTACCACCGGCGGATCGACGGGGGGCAGCACCGGCGGTACCACCGGCGGATCGACGGGCGGCAGCACCGGGGGAACGACAGGCGGGACCGGTGGCAGCACCGGGGGGTCGACATCCGGCGTGGACGATGACGCCGACGACGACCAGGCCGACGACGATCAGGCCGACGACGGGGACAGCGCGGACGACGACGAGGAGCCCGTCACCGAGCTGGCCGCGACCGGCGCGCCTGCGGGCACCCTCACCCTCTTCCTCACCCTCACCCTCCTCATGGGTGTCGCGCTCCTGCGCGGCACCGCCCGGCGGAGCTGAGCGCGCTCCCCAGCTCAGATCTGGGGCCGCGGTCCGCCGGCGGAGGCACGGCTCAGATCTCGGTCCTGTTGCGACGGCGCCACGGCTTAGATCGTGGACAGAGGTGCCCCGGCGGAGGCACCGCTCAGATCTGAGCGCAAGGGCGGTCCGAGCGCACCGTCCGACCCACGCCACCCCCACTCCCGCTGTTGTACATGTGGCTCATGTGGTTAGAGTGAACTGATGATGCTCTTGACGGGCAGTGTGGGCGCTGTGGCACCATGGCGTGAGTGTCAACGCTTGGCAGAGCGTGAGTCACCCACAGCATCAGGAACGACGGCGAGTTGGCAGACCCGCCCCGACCTGACCCCACAGCCAGTCACCGAAGGGGAGACCGGATCCCGGTCTCGGAGGAGAACCGATGGCACCCATAGACCACGACCGCCTCTGGACGGTCGCCGAGGTAGCTGAGCACATGCGAGTGAGCAACATGACCGTCTACCGCCTCATCAAGGCCGGTGATCTGCCCGCCATCCGGGTCGGCAAGAACTACCGGATCCGCGGGAAGGAGCTGGCCGACTACATCGACCGCTCCTTCCAGCAGGTCGCTCGGGACGCCAGACCACCGGGCGAAGCGCAGAGCCAGTAGGACCGGCCCGGAGCACTTCCCCCAATGGCTTCCGCGATCGGTCTCGACATCGGCTCCAGCGCCGTCCGCGCTGTGCAGCTGTCCGGAGGACGCGGCCCGGCGACGCTCGAGCGCCTGGGCCAGGTCCTCCTGCCGCACGGCGCGGTCCGTGACGGCGAGATCGTCGAGCCCGAGCAGGTCGCCGAAGCGCTCCGGATCCTCTGGCAGCAGTACAAGTTCAAGGGCAGGAAGGTCGCGATCGGAGCGGCCAACCAGCAGGTCGTGGTGCGCCAGATCGAGCTGCCCGCCATGGCTCCCGACCAGATGCGCGAATCCCTGCCGTTCCAGGTGCAGGACTACATCCCGATCCCGGTGGACGAGGCGCAGCTCGACTTCGAGGTCCTCCGCACCTACGCCGGGCCCGACGGCACCGAGATGGCCCGGATCCTGCTGGTCGCGGCGACCACCTCGATGGTCAACGAGATCCTCGGGGTGCTGAGCGCGGCGAAGCTGACGCCGGTCGCGCTCGACCTCGACGCCTTCGCACTGCTGCGCGCCCTGGTCCCACCCGACCAGGCCGCCAGCCAGGACGAGGGCGTGGGCGAGATGGTCGTCAACGTCGGGGGAGGGGTGACGAACATCGTCGTCCACTCCCAGGGCGTGCCCCGCTTCGTCCGCATCCTCCTGATGGGCGGCAACAACATCACCGAGGCGCTCGCGAACGCGACCGGGATGTCCTGGGACGACGCCGAGGCGCTCAAGGCCACGCCGACCCCGCCCCCGGGGCAGGAGGCGCAGATCATCGCCGAGCGCTCGGAGCGGTTCATCTCCGAGATCCGCGGGTCGCTCGACTACTACCGCGCGCAGTCCGAGGCGGTGCAGGTCCAGCGGGTCGTGCTGACCGGCGGCGGGGCGATGCTCCCGGGGCTGCCCAACCGCCTGGCCCAGGTCCTGCGGATGCCGGTCGACCGCGGCCACCCGATGCAGTCGCTGAAGATCGGGGACGTGCCGCTGTCGCCGGAGCAGCTGTCGGAGGCCGAGCCGTTCCTCAGCGTCGCGATCGGCCTGGCCCTCGGCGTGCTCGAGGGGTCGCGGCCATGAGCGTCCGCGTCAACCTGCTGCCCCCCGCCGAGCGGGGGCGTGCCGGCGCGCGCCGCGCCAACGCGCTGCTGGTCCTGCTGGTGCTGGTGTTCTGCGCCGCCCTCGCGTTCGTGTTCGTGATGAAGCAGGGGGCGGTCGACGACGCGGTCGCGGACCGGGACACCGCCCAGCGCGAGGTCAACGACCTGCAGGCCCAGGTCGACGCGCTCAGCGCCTTCCAGGCGCTGGCCGACGAGCTCGCGACCGGGAACACCACGCTCATGACGGCGATGTCCGGTGAGATCGCCGTCGCACGGCTGCTGAACGACGTGGCGCTCAGCCTCCCGTCGACCGCGTCGCTGACCGACCTGGCCGTCGCACGGGACGTGACCGCCGACGTGGCGGGCGAGGTGACGCTGGGGGAGAACGTCGCCACCCTCCAGCTGTCGGGCTACTCCATCGAGCGGTACGCGCCCGGCGTCGAAGGGGTCCTGCTCCAGTTCGACCAGGTCAACGGGCTGACCGTCACGTACCTGAACACCGCGAACGCGAACGAGATCGGCGACGTCGGGGTCACCGACTTCGACGCGACCGGCCTGCTGACCGACGAGATCTTCACCGGCCGCTACGACGAGGGCCTGCCGGAGGTCGCCGAGTGATCCCGCGGAGCGCGTCATGAGGCCGGCCGCCGTCGCGATCGCCGTCGTGGCCATGCTGGTCATCGGCGCGGCGTTCTTCTTCCTGGCATGGAAGCCGCTGGACGACCAGGAGACCGCGCTGCGCGACGAGACCGCCCAGCTCGAGGGCCAGGCCCAGCAGCTCCGCAACCAGCTCGCCCAGCTGCAGGAGATCCGGGACACCGAGCTCGAGATCCGCGCGGACCTGAACCGGCTCCGCGCGCTGATCCCGAGCGGCGACCCGGCCCAACCCTCCTTCGTCCGCTCGGTGCAGCTGGCGGCCGACGCGTCGGGCAGCGCGATCCAGTCGGTCACGTTCGGCACGCCCATGGCGATGGAGGGGGCGACGCCGACGACCGAGGGGGTGGTGCTGTCGAGCATCGACCTCGCCGCGGACGTCCAGGGCGGGTACTTCCAGCTGGTCGACCTGTTCCGCCGGCTCGAGATCGAGGTGGTCCGCGCGGTGCAGGTCGACAGCTTCACGATCACCGAGTCCGAGGACGGCTTCCCCGAGCTGACGGTGTCGATGACCGGCCGGATCTTCGCGATGCTGCCCCAGTCGACCGTGACCGAGGGGCCGGCCGAGGGCGGTGACGCCCCCGTCCCCGAGGAGGCGGAGGGGGAGGTCGGCGCCGACGTGCCGGTCGAGGAGACCGCGAGCCCGACGCCCGCGACCGCGGCACCGGGCGATGGCGACGCCGGCGCCCCCGGCGGAGAGGTGCAGGTCCAGTGAGCACGCCAGTGATCACTGAACAGGCCGGGGGGCACTCCCGGCGCGCAAGCGATGGGAGTGGGCTGTGAGCACGCCCCGCGAGGAGCAGCAGGTCAGCCGCGGGCTGTTGATCACCCTCGGCGTCGTCGTCGTGCTCGCCGGCCTCTACGCGGTCTGGGTGTTCGTCGCCCAGCCGCTGCTGGAGGGTGACGGTGACGACACCGTGCAGGCGCCCTCGCCCGGGCCGGTCCAGCCGACGGACCCCGACGGCGCGGGCGACGACGGTGGGGCGGCGCCCGGACCGGATGCCACCGACGGCCCCGATGCCCCGCTCGGCGACGACCCGCTGGTGGACGACCCGTTGGTGGACGATGTCGTGCCGGAGACCTTCGAGATCTTCACCGCCCGTGACCCCTTCCAGCAGCTGGTGGTCGAGGCGGAGGCCCCGGCGACGGGCACCGGCGGTGCCACCACCGGCGGCAGCACGGGCGGGACCACCGGCGGGACCGGCTCCGGAGGTGGCGCGACAGCGGACGACACCGCCGACGCCAACGGCGGCACGGGCTCCGGTTCAGGCTCCGGCTCCGGGACGGGATCAGGCTCGGGCAGCGGATCCGGGACGGGCTCCGGCTCGGGTGGCGCGACCGGCGGGTCCGGATCCGGCGGCGGGTCGGGTTCCGGCTCCGGCGCGATGGCCCCCTCCGCCGCCGACGTGGGCAGCACGACCGTCCGCCTCGACGACGCGTTCATCGACGACGACGGCGCCCCCCGCCTGGTCGTCACGGTGAACGGCACGACCCACGAGGCCGGGGAGGGCGACGTGTTCGCCGACCGCTTCCGCGTCCTCGACATCGACGGGGTCTGCGCCACGTTCCTCTTCGGCGACTCCCGCTTCACCCTCTGCGAGGGCGAGTCGATCGTGAAGTGACCGGCGTGCCCACGCCCATCGGTACGCTGTCCGCCCCATGACGCTGCGCTACCTGACCGCCGGAGAGTCCCACGGCCCCGCCCTGGTCGGCATCATCGACGGCCTGCCGGCCGGCATCGCCGTCGACTCCGACGACCTGGTCGCCGAGCTGGCCCGGCGCCGGCTGGGGTACGGCCGCTCGCCACGGATGGACTTCGAGGTCGACCGGCTCGAGATCATGGGCGGGGTCCGGCACGGCCTGACGCTCGGCTCGCCCGTGGGCCTGGTGATCCACAACACCGAGTGGCCGAAGTGGACCGAGGCGATGGGCATCGAGGCGCCCGACGACCCCGAGGCGCTGGGCCGGACCGGACGCGGGGTCGCGCTCACCCGGCCCCGACCCGGCCACGCCGACCTGGTCGGCATGCAGAAGTACGACTTCGACGACGCCCGCAACGTCCTGGAGCGGGCCTCCGCCCGGGAGACGGCGACCAGGGTCGCGCTCGGCTGGTTCGCCAAGCAGCTCCTCGCGGCGGTCGGCGTCCACGTCCTGAGCCACGTCACGCGGATCGGCGACGTCGCCACCCCCGCCGAGGCGCCCCTGCCCGAGCCGGGGGACCTCGAGGCGCTCGACGCCGACCCGGTCCGGTGCGCCGACCCCGACACCTCCGCGGCCATGCAGGCGCGGATCGACCGGGCGAAGGCCGAGCTCGACACCCTCGGCGGCGTGGTCGAGGTCGTCGTCCACGGCCTGCCGCCGGGCCTCGGCAGCCACGTCCACTGGGACCGCAAGCTCGACACCCGCCTCGCCGCCGCGCTGATGAGCATCCAGGCGTTCAAGGGCGTCGGCATCGGCGACGGGTTCGGCTCGGCGGCCGTCCCCGGGTCGGTGGCGCACGACGAGATCCTCCCCGGCGCCCGGACCGACGCGGGCACCCACTTCACCCGCAAGACCCACCGCGCCGGCGGGCTGGAGGGCGGCATGACCACCGGCGAGGTGCTGCGGGTCTCCGCGGCGATGAAGCCGCTCAGCAGCCTGATGCGGCCCCTCGCCACCGTCGACACCGCCACCGGGGATCCGGCGACGGCGATCACCCAGCGCTCCGACGTCTGCGCGGTCCCCCGTGCCGGCGTGGTCTGCGAGGCCGTGGTGGCCCTCACCCTCGCCGACGCCCTGCTCGAGAAGACCGGCGGGGACAGCGTGGCCGAGGTCGTCCGCAACCTGTCGGCCTACACCGCCGGCGTGGACCGCCCGCGCGGCCCCTACGACGACGCCACCGCCGACCAGGCGACCTACCAGGGCGACCCCGTCGAGGGCGGCCGCTACCGCGCACCCGACGGGACCTGAGCGGCGACCGGATGCGCAGCAGATGTCGTCGGTGATCAGCCCCGGCCGCAACATCGTCCTGATCGGGCTGATGGGGAGCGGCAAGTCGACAGTCGGGCGGCTCGTCGCGGACCGCCTCGACCGCCCGTTCGTGGACACCGACGACGTCGTCGAGCACGACGCGCGCCGCAGCATCGCCGAGATCTTCGCCACCGACGGCGAGCGGGACTTCCGCGAGCTCGAGAGCGCCGCCGTCCGCCAGGTCTCCGCCCTCCGCGGCCAGGTCATCGCCGTGGGCGGCGGCGCCGTGGTGTCGGCCACGAACGCCACCGCGCTGCGCGGCACCGGTGACCTCGTCTGGCTGGATGCGCCGATCTCGGCGCTGGTGATGCACCTGACCGCCGAGGCCGAGCGCGGCACCCGACCGCTGCTGGGCGACCCCGCGACGCTGCAGGCCACCCTCGAGCGGCTGTACGTCGAGCGCTACGACGCCTACAAGCGGGCGGCCACCCACATCCTGGCGACCGAGGGTCGACCGCCGGAGGTCCTGGCCGACGAGGTGATCGCCTGGGCCCGCACCCGACCCGGGCTGCTCGCGCGGGAGGAGCGCCTGTGACCACCACGGAGGGGACCCCATGACCGATACCACCACGATCCACGTCCACCTCGGCGAGCGGAGCTACCCGATCCACGTCGGTGCGGACCTGCTCGGACGCCTCGACGAGCTGGTGACGTGGCCGGAGCACGCCCGCACCGCCGCAGTCGTCACCAACGGGATGGTGTGGGAGCTCCACGGCGACGTGGTCCAGGCCGCCCTCGAGCGGGCGGGGCTCGCCGTCGAGTGCATCCGCGTCCCCGACGGCGAGCAGGCCAAGTCCACCGACACCCTCACCGCCCTGTGGCACCGCTTCGCCCAGATCCCGCTGCTGCGCGACGACGTGGTCGTGGCCGTCGGGGGAGGGGTGGTGGGCGATCTCGCCGGGTTCGCCGCCGCGACGTGGAACCGCGGAGTGGCGGTGGTCCAGGTCCCCACGACCCTGCTGGCCCAGGTCGACTCGGCCATCGGCGGCAAGACCGGGATCAACCTGAGCGAGGGCAAGAACCTGGTCGGGGCGTTCCACCAGCCCCTCGCGGTCATCAGCGACGTCGCGACGCTGGCGACCCTCCCCAGCCGCGAGCGCCGTGCCGGCCTCGGCGAGGTCGCCAAGTACGGGTTCATCGCCGACCCCGTCGTGCTCGATCTGCTCGAGACCCGTCCCGGCTCGGCGACGGCGGGTGACCCGGACGTGCTGGCCGAGATCGTGCGCCGCGGGTCGGCGGTGAAGGCGGAGGTCGTCAGCGAGGACGAGACCGAGGCGGGCCGGCGGGCGCTGCTCAACTACGGCCACACCGTCGGCCATGCCATCGAGGCACTGACCAGCTACGACACCTACCGCCACGGCGAGGCGGTCGCGCTCGGCATGGTGTTCGCCGCCCGGCTGGGGGAGCGGATGGGCGTCTCCGAGGCAGGGTTGGCCGAGCGGACCGTCGCGGTCCTCGACGGGCTGGGGTTGCCCACCCGCGGGCTGCGGCTCGACCCCCGCGACGTGTGGGACGTGATGTCGCGGGACAAGAAGGCCCGCGACGGCGTGCGCTTCGTCCTGTCCACCCACCCCGGCGAGGCCATCCTGGTCGACCAGCCGCGCCGTGGCCTCGTCGACGACGTGCTGCGGAGCCTCGCCTGATGGAGCGGCTCGGCCGGCTGCGCGAGGCCATGGTCGCCGACGGCATCGCGGCCTTGCTCGTCACGGATCGGGTGAACGTCCGCTGGCTGACCGGGTTCGCCGGGTCCGCGGGGACCGTCCACGTCATGGCCGACGGCCCGGCGGTGCTGGTGACCGACGACCGCTACGCCGAGCGGGCAGCCGAGGACGCCCCCGGCTGGACCATCGTGTCGGACCGCACCTGGGGGTGGCTCGCCGAGCACCACCCGGCCGGCGTCCCCCTCACCGTCGAGGCCGACCACCTCACCTGGTCGGTCGTTCGCCAGTTGGAGGACCTGGACGCCGACCGGCCCCTCCACCCCTCCACCGGGATCGTCGGCACCCTCCGCGAGATCAAGGACGACGCCGAGATCGCGATCCTCCGCCGGGCCTGCGCCATCACCTCCACGGCCTTCGACGAGGCGCTGGGCTGGCTCGCGCCCGGGCTGACCGAGGCGGAGGTGGCGCGGCGGCTCCTCGAGACCATGGCCGACCTCGGTGCCGACGGCTCCGCCTTCGACCCGATCGTCGCGTCCGGCCCGAACGGCTCACGGCCCCACCACGCGCCGGGCCCGCGGACCCTCAGGACGGGCGACCTGGTGACCATGGACTTCGGCGCGCTGGTCGACGGCTACCACGCCGACATGACCCGGACCGTCGCCCTCGGCCGGCCCACCCCCTCCCTCCGGCGCGTCCACGACCTGGTCGGTGCTGCCCAGCAAGCCGGTGTCGAGGCGGTCGCCGACGGGGTGGGGACCCAGGCCGTCGACGCGGCCTGCCGGGACCTGATCCGCGATGCCGGGCACGGCGAGCACTTCGCCCACGGGACCGGTCACGGCGTCGGCCTGGCGATACACGAGACGCCGTTCCTGGGACCGAGCACGCCCGGTACACTGCGTGCCCGAACGACCGTCACGGTCGAGCCGGGCGTGTACGTGCCGGGTCTGGGCGGAGTCCGCATCGAGGACGTCGTGCTGGTCGGTGCCGACGGCGCCGAGCGCCTCACCACCGCCCCCCGGCAGCTGATCGAGCTCTGAGCCGCCGCCGCCCCACCCCTCACCTGCCACCACCACGAGGATCTCCCCATGGTCTCCACGAACAACCTGAAGAACGGGATGACCGTCAAGATCGACGGCAAGCTCTGGAAGATCGACTACTTCCAGCACGTCAAGCCCGGCAAGGGCGGCGCGTTCGTCCGCACCACCCTGAAGAGCGTCCCCGACGGCAAGACCGTCGACCGCACCTTCCGGGCCGGTGAGGACCTCGAGCAGGCCATCGTCACCCGCACCGAGCTGCAGTACCTCTACCAGGACGGCGAGAACTACGTGTTCATGGACACCAGCACGTACGAGCAGACCTTCGTGCCAGGTGAGGTCGTCGCCGAGGCGATGAAGTGGACCAAGGAGTCCGACGTCATCGAGCTGACCTTTCACGAGGGCCAGGTCATCGACTTCACCCTCCCGGCGAACGTCGAGCTCGAGATCGCCGAGACCGAGCCCGGCGTCGCCGGCAACACCGTCAGCGGGGCGTCGAAGCCCGCGACGCTCGAGACCGGCGCGGTCGTCCAGGTGCCCCTCTTCGTCAACATCGGCGACCGCGTGAAGGTCGACACGCGCTCCGGCGAGTACCTCTCGCGGGCGTGACCGAGGCTGACGATCCGCACACCGGGGCGGCCCTGCCCCGCCATGAGGCCCGGACCAGGGCCCTCGAGGCGCTGTTCGCCGCCGACGTCCGCGACGTCCCGGTCGACCGGGTGCTCGAGGGGGCCGGCTGGCTGGACGAGTTCACCGAGCGGCTCCTCGACACCGTCGCGGCGCACCGCGACGAGATCGACGCGCTGATCCGCGAGCGGGCGCGCGGGTGGAGCCTCGAGCGGATGCCCGTCGTCGACCGCAACGTCCTCCGCCTGGGCCTCGCCGAGCTGCTGTACGTGGAGGACGTCCCCCCGCGTGTCGCGATCGACGAGGCGGTCGAGCTGGTCAAGACCCTGTCGACCGACTCGTCGTCGTCCTTCGTGAACGGCATCCTCGCCGCCGTGGCGACCGACCGGGGGCTGCTGTAGGCGTGCCCGAGAACCCGTGGCTCGCCGGCGGGGACGCCGACCGCGGGACGTCCTACCAGCGCCGGCTGGCCGCCAAGGCCGCGAGCGGCGCGTACCTGCACGCGGAGGCGGATCTGGTGGAGGGGCTGGGGGCGCGGACCGTGCTGGATGCGGGGTGCGGCACCGGGCGGGTGGCCGTCGAGCTGGCCCGCCGCGGGCTGTCGGTCGTGGGCGTGGACGTGGACCCGTCGATGCTCGCCGTGGCCCGGGGGGCGTCCGAGGACGTCGAGTGGGTCGAGGCGGACCTGGTGTCGGTGGACCTCGGCCGCACGGTCGACGTCGTGCTGGCCGCGGGGAACGTCATGGTGTTCCTGACGCCGGGCACGCTCGACGCGGTCGTCGCGCGGCTTGCCGCGCACCTCGCCCCCGGTGGCCACCTGGTCGCCGGATTCGCGCTGCGGGGCGGGCCGAGCCCGATCGAGTTGCCGCTCGCCACCTACGACCAGGCATGCGAGGCGGCCGGGCTGGTCCTGGTCGATCGCCGCGCCACCTGGGAGGGTGAGGGGTACGCCGGCGGCGACTACGCGGTCAGCACCCACCGGCTGGTGGCCTGAGCGCTCGGTCGCAGTCTGCCGGTCGATCCGGGGAGGCCGCCCCCCGTTGCGGTACGGCCTCCCCGGACCTGGCGGGTTCGACGAGCGGCGTGTGAGGGGGGCGGCCGCCCGTCCGCGGGGACGTTACGCCTCCGCGATCGCGGGCGGGAGGGCCGCCGGACCCAATTGCGGGGGGGCCAGGGGGGCCAGGCGCCGGGGCCCCCCGAGGGGGCGGCGCGGGGGG